>CBDUQV010000141.1:0-5607 GCA_965369615.1 uncultured bacterium
AGACATACTGGTGGTCAATGGTAAACACAAAAGGATACATTATGAATCCGAAGATCCGCGTTGCACGCTATGCATCAGATAATACCTGGATCTGCTCGATGGGTATCTGGTATGAAGACAACGGGGAACAGATCCTGTGGATGAGAAGGAACGACCCAGGATTAACCGGTGGTGCATGGGAAAGTGTCCATGATACCGTTGATTATGCAGATTTGGATGCTGATATTGGAACAGGCGCGTATGCATATTGTGTATACATGCCCGCACGTTCAACGTACGACAGCAGGGCAGCAAGAAACGCCCTTGGAGGGAGCGGCTGGGTAAGCGATTTGCTTATCTTTACAAACTCAATTATCCCCCAGTACCCGGAAATTGCTGCTGGTGCAGGAGGACATGTCTGTGTCGCCTTCTGTGATGACAGGCTCACTACGAATAATGAGGTTCGAATAAAAAGAAGCAGCAATTATGGATCTTCCTATTCTGGTTCTTCGCAGATTAGCAACAATTCGGGTGCTGCCGATCTTTCATACACTGATATCGCTTACAGCCATGGTGCGACCGTAACCGGCTGGACATTTGTTACCTTCGATTTCGGTACATCAGTCAATATTGCGTATTACTACACAACAGACAGCGGTGTCAACTGGACGTATGGTACAACAATTGGTACAGGCGGAGATGAAACCATGACCTCTCTTCGTTCACGGAAACAGACAGGCTCAGTCACGGTTGCATACAAGGAAGATATTGGAGATTCAGTACTGTTCACATGGACAACGACAGGAGATCCCACAGGCTTTCTTACACCATATAGTATCAGTGATTACATGGCGACCGGTGTTATGAGACCCGTTGCAGGATGGAACAACTCGGGAAGCTCAGCTATCATTTACTCACAATACGGTCCAGTCGCTGTCTGGTACGACTACTTCGCAAATTCAGCTGTTGAAGAAAAGCCAGGCGCAAATGGTTATCTCAGCTTCCTGAATATCTCACCGAATCCTTCCCAGAACCTTGTAAAACTCTCCTATTCGCTTAAAACCCCAGGAAGAGTGAATATCGGACTCTACGATGCAACAGGACGATTGGTAAAGACCATCTTCAACGGTGATAGAGAAGAGGGAGTATTCAACAATGATTTCAATGTTGGTACTCTCACACAGGGTGTCTATTTCATCAAGGCAATAACGCCAGATGGTACTTACTCAGAGAGATTGACTGTTATTAAATAGGTACCTCTATCTTGATAAAAAAAGGTGAAGGTTCTCCCTTCACCTTTTTTATTATTCATGGTGAAATTGGAAAGAGAAGATATTTTCAAATTGACCGGGCTCCTTTTCTTTGCAACCGCAATGGGATACTCCGAATCGGCAGTCGTTGTCTATTTAAGGGAACTGTACTACAAGGATGGATTCCATATCATCTCAGGATTGTCCCTGAAAGCGGTTCCACTCCGCATACTCATCACCGAGGCAGTAAGAGAGGTTGCTACCATTATAATGCTGATCTCCCTGAGCATGCTCCTCGCGCGAAAAGATTGGCTCAAGCGTTTCGCTTACTTTCTCTTTGCTTTCAGTATATGGGATATCACCTACTATGTATGGCTCTTTGTCCTCATACGCTGGCCCGGATCACTCCTTAAAAGCGACGTTCTCTTTCTCATACCGCGACCGTGGGTTGGTCCGGTTATTGCACCCATTCTTACCTCATGCGCGTTTATTTCTATCTCCATAATGATTCTTTCGACCAAAAAAGAAATCCTTTCATTCAAGGAGTTGCTGAAAATGTGGAAATACTGGGTATATATCCTTGTAGCAATGTGGGTCATTATATCTGCTTTCTTGCTCTGGGAGCATCGCATCATCTATCTCTGGAATAACGTTATCGTTGGCATATTCATTGCAATTTTTACGGTCTTTGTTGCTCTCAGAAAAGGCAATCGCAACGAAAACAAAAAGTGAGGGAAAATTAAAAAGAAACAGAAAGTGAGCTTTTATTTCCTGCCTTGTCCTTTACCCTGATCTTTGCCGTATGCCCACCTTCATTGAGTGTTTTATCAAACAATAGAAAGCTCACCTCATCACGGTAAGGATGAAAAACCGGGATATACGCAACGCCATCAAGTGAAATATGTATGTCTGAAATTTTGAAACCCGTCCCTGTGTCTTTCACAGTAAAGAAAAGCTTCTCTATGCGGTTACCATTTTTTACCGTCTGAAAATCGCTGATCTCGGGAGCGATGGTGTCTTCAAGTAAAGCAAACGTTCCCAGGTGCCTGCTCGTTGCTGTCATTGCCTTTTTCTCACTGTCATACTCGTTTCCTAAATACAACCATCCTTTTTTCAGTTTTTTATAGATACCAATTTTCTTCGAAGATGTTCCGGGATACTGGAATAAGACAGTCACTTCCTTCCTGAAGATCGTACCGAGTGGTTCAACCATGTATGGTCCTTTTTTAAGCACCAATCCTTCAGAAATATCCTCCTTGACATGATAGCATCTCGCATAAAGGTCTTCATACAGTTGTCCTTTATCAACCACAACCATAAACTCCTTGTTGGAGGAAAGGATGGCACCTTTTTTATTCATTGAAACAGCAGAGTAGTTAAATACAAATTGTTTTTCCCCCTGTGAAGATTCCACCACCAGGGAGCATGTTGCTACTTTACCGGGTACGAGTTTAAAATATCCAATGGTAACATTGCCGGATTGTATGAAACCGTTTCCTATTGGCATAATGTTTCTCATTCGCTTTATCTTCACCTTCTCTTTATCTGATACAACCACCCCAACAATATTCTTATAGAAGGAGACCCCGATACCCTGGATATACGAGGATTGAAATGCAAACACTTCTTTATTTCTCTCCCTGTCGTTCTTTCTCACAAAAAGAATGAGTACTGTGCTATTTTTATTTGAATCATAACACACAATCTTGATTTCGTTTACCTTTTTGAGTTTATTAGAAACAAGAACACCATTTCTTTCCCTGTAAAAGGACAGATGATTGTTTCCATATGCATAGAGCCGGTGAAACCGTCCAAGCCCTTTATTGTACAGGTCATAATTGAATTCTAATTCAACCTCTCGCGTATGCGCATACGAAAACCGATCATAACATGCATGAAATGTACGTTCACCATTCACATACATTTCCATCTCTGCAATATTGAGTCGAAAGGGCCATTCATTCTGATAATCTTCGCACAGAATCTCCACGCCAACCCTTCCCTGAATCGAGATGGTATCATCATTTGTATAATAGTTCTCTTTCCTGTACGGTCTTACAATAACCGGAAATGGTGTCCCGCCTACCGTTGACCTATCATCAAGAGGTGTCAATTGAACACCCTTTATTACCGGTGGTGTTGAATCCTGCACACGGTACCCGAGGGTGAGGGGATCGATGGGTCTATTCTGCGCATCCCTGATCTCAAAATGGAGATGTGCGCCCATTGCGCCGGTGCTGCCCGCATATCCGACAATATCCCCCCTTTTTATGGGAAGACGTTCCTCCTTAAAATAGAGACTCACCATAGAGGAGAATCGCCGCTTCTGCTCGAGCTCCACGATCTCCTCAACCCTTGATCCGTACCGGTCAAGATGTGCATAGACCACGGTCCGTCCATCCTGCATCCGCATGAAGATGGATTTGCCATAGCCAAAGGGATTGATGGCGACATGCCAAATATATCCATCATCGATAGCCCGCAAAGCTGTTCCCGTCTTCGCGTGGATATCAATACCCGCATGGAAATGGTTCGCCCTGCATTCAGCAAAGCTTGAATTGAGCCAGATCTTTCCCTGAAGAGGCCAGAGATATCCTCCCCGTGCCGGCGAAACAAATATGAATACCGCCACTATCCACTGGCCGATAAAGGTGATCTTGGCTAATAAAGGGGAATGGCGTTGCATAAGGGAAAATCGAATAGCAAACTGATTATCCATGGAAGAATGAAACAGCCTGTTCGATAACGTACGTGACCTGCTCATCTGTCAATTCGGGATACATGGGAAGTGAGAGCACCTCTTCTGTTGCTTTCTCGGTGACAGGAAAATCGCCTTTTTTGTACCCGAGGTGTGAGAATGCTGGCTGAAGGTGAATTGCAACAGGATAATGAATAGCACTGCTTATCCCCTGCTCCTCCAGGAAACGCTTGAGCTGGTCTCTGGCCGGCGTTCTGATAGTATACTGGTGATATACCGAATAGTAACCTTCAGGTTCAAAAGGTGTTCTTACCCATTGCTTTAATGCTGCAGTATATCTCGACGCAATCGCTCTCCGTTTCTCATTCCATGAATCAAGGTATTTCAGTTTCACAGAAAGGAGAGCTGCCTGAATAACATCAAGCCTGTTATTAAATCCAATTGTTGAATGATAGTACTTTCTGTCCGAACCGTGGACCCTCAACAATTTTATTGTCTCACACAATTTCCGATCATCTGTCAGGATTGCTCCCCCATCACCAGCCGCTCCAAGATTCTTCGTTGGAAAGAAACTCAATCCCGCTGAATCACCAAAACTTCCTGCTTTCTTATCTTGTATCTGCGCACCAATTGCCTGCGCCGCATCTTCGACAACGTATACATTTTTCTTCCTGGCAATATCCATTATACTTCCCATATCAGCGCATTGCCCATACAGGTGAACGGGCAGAATAGCCTTTGTTCTAATCGTAATTTTCTCGTCAATGAGTTCCGGGTTGATATTCAGGGTTTTTTCTTCCACGTCAACAAAAACAGGCTTTGCTCTAAGAAGTGCTATTACTTCTGCGGTTGCAATAAACGTAAAGGGCGTGGTAAGAACTTCATCTCCCTCTTTAATGCCCATAGCAAAGAGTGAAAGCAGCAGAGCATCGGTGCCATTGGCAACGCCAAGGGCATATTTCGATCCTGTATATTGTGAAAGCTCGTTTTCAAACGTCTCCAGTTCTTTTCCGAACACGAAATGTGAATGAGCAAATACCTTTGTTACCGCTTCGTCTATTTCTTTCTTCAGATTCTCATACTGGGTAATCAGATCAATTATGGGAACGTGCATCTCTCCTCCTGCCAAAACGTAATAAAAAAATGAATCATCTTTTCATTTCTTTCTCAAATTTGAAATACCATAGAGTTAATAGCTGTAAAAGTCAAGCAAAAACCACCCGCTCAATCTCGCGTGCATGAAATGGACCTTATCCCTGTTCATCAGTGTCTACGATGATATGATTGCATTTTTTCCTTGACTGCAGGTACTTCTGGATTTACTATGGAAAAAAGGGAGTAAAAAAATATACTGAATTGAACCGTTATGAAAAGGAATAAAACAATGAAAAGAATACTCGTTTTTATTAGCTTGTTGTGGTTGCTCGTCCCTCTCATGCTGTTCTCTGAACACTCAGGGGGTGAATTGCACAGGGATTTTGAAAACATAAAAATTAATAACGACTCAACGACTGAAGTCCAGAATGAAGAGCAAATTGTTATGAACCCAACGGATTCGACAAATATTGTTGCCGTATGGAGAGATTTCAGATTTGGTTACCGACAGGTATACTATGGATTTACGTTCGACGGCGGTGCAACATGGAGCCAGGAGCGTTTCGTCGAGCCGCAGTATGCATG
>CBDUQV010000142.1:0-5596 GCA_965369615.1 uncultured bacterium
GGATAGCAGCGGTCACATTGCAGAAAGACCTTCCATTACAGGCTTCAATCTAAAAAGAAATCCTCGCTCAAAAAGAGTTACAACACTGGAAATCAAGACCGAAATAGATGAATTTGTATTTAAGGGACTCGATATCCGTAAGGTTCTCAAAGAAGGAGATAGGTTACTCTGGAGCAACTATTTCTTTATAAAAACTACTCAGGATTCAATATTTATTCAGGGAAAAGGTGCAGGACATGGGTGCGGGATGTGTCAATGGGGGGCAATTGGCATGGCACAAAAAGGATATCAATGCAAAGAAATTCTAAAACACTATTACAGGGGTACGAATGTCAAGAAATTGTACTGAATCTTCACGCACTGCAACAATACAAATAAAGAGCTCATTGTTAATCTCCTTTATCATGATTATTCTGTTTCTGTCGCTCAGCTGCGCTCCCAGAAGATTAATCAAGAACAATGAGACGGAAAATACGCTCACCATTGGCACAATCAGCTTTGACGGTGCAAAAACAATCAAAGAAGCTCAATTAAAAAAGGCAATGAGAATCATTAGTGACGGGGAAGAATACAGCGAATACAAAATCAGGATTGGGCTGGATAACATAATCTACTACTACAGAACAAAAGGGTTCTTTCAAGCAAAGATTACCTCACAGAAGGGAAAATTCTATCCTGAAAAGAACCGCATAGATCTTTTCTTTACCATTGATGAGGGGAAAAGAGAACGTATTGCATCCATCACATTTATTGGCAATGAGAGGATACCCGATAAGAAGCTTTCCAAAACAATTATCCTTCGAAAAGGAGAACCCTACGATTACCTGAAAATATTTACCTCAAAATACAACATAACTTCCCTGTACGCACAGAGAGGATACATCTACGCTGTTGTAACAACATCACCTGAGGATAGTTTTCTCATTGATAACAATCTTGTCTTTAGAATTGAGGAAGGTGAACGTGTTTTTGTAGAAAACGTGATGATTTCAGGTAATAAATCCGTTAGACGAAAAATAATCGAACGAGAGATATTGGTGAAACCGGGAGACATTTATTCTCCTGAGAAGGTCTATGCTTCCCAGCAGAAAATCTATGCAACCGGTCTATTTGATGATGTGAAATTCGAGATTGCAGGCATAAAAGAGCAAAAAACAAATGTGGATATAATTTTCAAAGTTCTTGAAGGGAAAACGAAATGGTATGCTCTTGGTCTGGCATTCCAGACTCCCAATAGAATTACAACCGATATTGGCTGGGGCCACGATAATGTATTTAATAACAACCAATCACTGAATATCAATTACACATATACATTCAATTTTGAAAGAGAGGTATGGGGTAATCTTGAAGTAAATTATACCGAACCGTATCTCTTCAGCTTTCCCATAAAGTTCAGCCTTCACCTTTTTAACGAACGAGAAGTAACATACAAAATTGAAAATGGAAGTCACTCACAGTATTTTGCCAATATATACGGAATTAACAGCAGGATTGGACATTCCATCAACCTGTCAACCGAACTTATTAGTGAGATTAAAATGAAGAAAGCAATTATAAACGTGATCGGTGATTATAAACCTGAAAAAGACATTCTAACGAATTCAATCCTTTTTGCCTATTTACAGGACACAAGAGACAATATTTTCAATCCAACCCGCGGTTTGTTCTTACTGACATCAGTTGAGTTCGCTGGCTCAATATTCAAGGGAGACAACCACTTTATTAGATACATCCAGGATATCAGTCTGTACAGAAGAGTAACCCGACGCTCTGTTATTGCTTCAAAATTAAAATGTGTGTATACCGTACCACAGAAAGGCGGCACCGGAGAATCGATATCTGTTGATGAAAGATTTGAATTGGGCGGACCAAGTTCCCTAAGAGGATATGCTGAAAGCTCCATTGGCGTATTGGATATTAGAGGAAAGCGAAGCGGCATTTATCTCATCAATGGTGGGGAGGAATTTCGGTTCCCCATTTATAAGTTGCTCGGGGGTGCTGCCTTCTTTGACTGGGGAGGATTGTGGCTCAACAAAGAAGATATTGCGATAAAAGACATAAAGGTCGGCATTGGTTTCGGTTTACGGTATAATACAATAATTGGACCGATAAGACTCGATTATGGATACAGGTTAACCGACAGAACAGAACAATACAAAGGCAATGTTTATTTTGCCATAGGAAATGCTTTTTAAAATGAGAAAAAGAAAGGTTCTCTGGCCAATTTTCTCCTTTATAATCCTGCTCTCTGTTGCAATGACTATTATTTCTTTTCTCATTACAAAAAGCGATTTTGTTGAAGTTCGTATCGAAAGAATTTTTAAGGATATCATTGAATCAAATTTCAACGTTACCGTCCATATTGCCGAAACCGAAGGTAACATTCTCACAGGATACGTATTTTCCGATATTGTCATACGTGCAGAAAATAGCACGGAGATTGTGACCGCAGATTTCATTTCTGTGGAATTCAATCTCCTTAATATGTTTAAACAACAGAAAAAAATAAAAAGGATTCTCATTAAGGAACCTTCTTTTGATTTCACTGATATTAAACCGCAATCACTCATTAAGAAAAAAGAACCCAAACGGGAGGCGGAGATTGAAAAGGAAACGCAATCAGCTATTGCGCTCTACAATGTTTCCATTATTCGGGGAAACCTTGCAATCAAACAACGTAATAGAATATACAAAATAAAAAATCTTAATATGGAAGGCAGAGTATTCCTTTCCCCGCTCAAAAATAGAATAATCGTGGAAAAATGCAATGCAACGATCCCTTCAATTACAGACATAAAATCAATGAAGGGAACCATTATCTTCAAGGATAACATTATATCTCTCATTGACTGCTCTTTTAAAACCCTGAAGTCCTCCTTTAAAGCAAATGGCAATCTCTTTGACGAAAATAAGGGTTTGTCAGTTGTTATCGAAAATGTTTCCTTTGTCGAACTCATGAGGCTCACGCAAAGCACAGGACAGCGGATAACCGGCTCTGTAACAGGAAAACTCCTTGTTACGGGAAAGAAAGACAATCTCAGAGCAACGGCACATATTTCAACTTCAAATATCCTGTATGAAGGAGATTCATTGGGTATCATCCAATGCAGCGCAACATTACAGGGAGATCGAATGAGTATAGAACAAGCAAACTGGAATGCACCAGATGGACAGGTTTCACTTGAAGGTTATTTCGATCTAAAAGATAAGATCATACATCTTGAAACCACGGTTACCGAATTGATCCTCGATAATATTGTTTCAAAACTGTCACGGAAAGAACTCACAGGGAAACTCACCGGTACCATTTTTGTAGAAGGAAAAAATTTCCAGGATCCACAAAAACGAGAATTTGTAGTGAGAGCAAAGCTTATGAAGAGTCACCTTAAAAATCTTGATTTTGATTCTCTCAGCGCAAACGTTGAATATGCTCAGAATACATACATTTTCAAGAAGATCGATCTATATAGAAAAGGAGGAAAAATACAGGTCAATGGAACATGGGGACAGGACAAGGACTTAGTGATAAAATCAACTAATTTTATGCTCACCGCTCTCCTTGATCTTATTGGTGTTGAAAATGCGAAAGGTGTTCTCAGAATGGAAGCCCGTTACAAAGAGCAGAATGGCAAGAAAATACTCACAGCGGAAATAGACTGTTATGAACCGTCCTTTGAGAACATACGTGCAAGCTATTTATCAGCGACCATTAATTTCAATGTTCCCAATAAAAACTCCGAAGTTTTAATTCGCAACATCGACCTTCTCAATACTCACCTTGACAGTCTCAAACTCTCAGTACTCACTGATTCCTTGATCAAGAGTTTTTCATTTATCACCCAGGGCAAAGATCTGTATCTCCAGGCACAGGTGAATGTATTTAAGGAGGATGAGCATTTTCAGTTCCTCATTGATACAGTGCACATAAAATACAAGAAAGCAGAAATAATAAATAGAAAACAAATGAAACTGGTAATGAGCGATACGAGCATTAAACTCAAAGATGGACTGCTTTATATCGCCAACATCCCAATCCGTGTCAATGCAGAATTGGATAAAACATGGAATTTTGCTCTCGGCGTACGCAGTGATAGCCTGGACCTGAGAACCATTGCAAGTCTCTTGAAAATCGAAAAGGATATGGGCGGAATGCTTGCTTTCGAAATTACGGGAAGTGGAACCCTGCAGAAACCGGAAATGCGTTTAAACCTTGATATTGAAGATTTCTTCTTTGGGGAAATGCGCGCTGATAACATTATCGGTAGCATGCAATACCGCAACGATGAAATCCATATTTCATCGTTTAAAATTATCAAAGGTGGAGAAGTTTCAGAAGCACAGGGTATTATACCGGTCACTCTATTTATGAAAGAGAAAAACAGATCGCGTCGTATTGAGTTTACCTTAACAGCAAATGATCTTGGCGCCTGGATCTTCTATCCTTTTGATAAATTTGTACACTATGAAGGCGGTAAAGTTTACGGCAGTGTTACAGGAACCGGAACAGTCGGAAAATTGAATCTAAAAGGTGATCTGAGGATATATGCTTCGAATTTTTACATCCCTTTACTTGGCATACGTATGAAAGAAACAGAAGGCTATATCCAGTTGAAAAGAGAGAAAATAACAATAAGAAATGTTAAGGCTATCATTGAAGATGGTTATGTTGATATAATGGGAGCGATTACATTGGATGGTATTAAACCTGATTCGATCGACCTGACCGTATCAGGTGAACACATTCCTCTTACCGGTTTCAAGGACCTGTACTTGACAGTGAACCCCGAATTAGAACTCATAGGCCCATTCTCAAAGCTCTCCCTACTTGGATTCGTCAGTATCGAGAAAGGAGATATAACAATCCCCTTCAGAAGAAAACGGGAACAGGGAATCCGGAAGGGAACCTTCTCTTACGACGTCGAAATTTCAGCAGAAGAAGGGAATATCTGGTTAAAAAACGAAGATGCGGATGTTGAACTTGCAGGAAAAATATTTGCAAAAGGAACAGGAAATGCTCCTCAATTATCCGGTACATTTGAAACAAAAAGAGGGTTTATCTACTATCTTGACAATACATTCACCATTGAAAGAGGGGTTTTCAATTTTACCAATTCGCCGGAACTGAATCCAGAAATGGACCTTCTGGCAGAAACCAAAGTCCGCTATACATACAAGCCTAATAAAGATTCAAAGGCTCGGGACACTACAGTTACGGTATATCTCAATGTCGGAGGAACCATGCAAAAACCGGAATTCAGCGTCACTTCCTCAAACCCTTCATTCAACGAAGAAAACATCATCCTTCTTTTGAGTCTTGGTATTACATCTCTTGAAGAGATACGATCGTTGGAAAATGTAAGCAGCCTTTCTGACAAAGCAGCAAGTTATTGGATTCGGCAAACCATGCTCCGTGAATTCCAAACAACCCTTGGTATTGATGCTATGGATCTCGAAACAAAACTTCTTGGGTCTCAAAAAACCGCAAAACTAACGGTTGGGAAATACATCTCAAAAGATCTGTATCTTGGAGTTACCCATGATCTTTTTGCTTCTTCGAAAGATGAATTTGAAATTCAATACAAAGTGTGGAAAG
>CBDUQV010000143.1:0-5577 GCA_965369615.1 uncultured bacterium
CTGCTGTGACTGTCAAGTGCTGTGATACTTGCCCAATTCCAAGAATTTTGATAGGAAGATTTTCCTTTTTTACAAGACCTTTTTTCTTCATTTGAGTTGCATCAACGATAGTACCATCTTCAAATTTATTCAATGCCTTTATATTGACGATTTGATAAACCTTTCGATTTCGCGATGTCATCCCCCGCTTTGGAACTCGACGCTGCAAGGGCATTTGCCCTCCTTCAAACCATGCATAATGCTTTGAGCCAGAACGGCATCTCTGCCCTTTTGATCCTTTACAGCAGGTTCCGCCATGACCAGAAGCAGGACCTATTCCAAGTCTTTTTCGCTTTTTTCTTGCTCCCTTTGGAGGTGCTATTTCATGCAATTTCATCAGCGTATCCTTTACTCTCTCTTTTTTTCACTGGTCTTTGATTTACTCTTTACAGTGCTTTTTGGTTTTTCACCCTTTTTCTCTGTCGTTTTTTTCTTTTCTACAAGCTCCTCAACAAGCAACAGATGCCGGATCTTCCTGATCATACCCTTTACTTGAGGAGAATCATCCTTTATGACGGTATCATTAAGTTTTTTAATTCCAAGAGCTTTCAATGTGCTCTTTTGATCAAAGTGTCTCCCGATTGCACTTCGAATTTGTGTAATCTTCAATTTTTTTTTCATATCAATCCCCGCACTTTTTCTTTCCAGTGCTATGCTTTCTTTATTTTCTTTTCTGGCTCTCTTTTCAATATTCCTCTTCTTTCCTTAATCCAATCCGGATCTTTTAGCTTGAGCAGCCCATCAAGGGTCGCATAAACCAGATTGATTGCTGTATTGGAGCCAAGCGATTTTGTCAAAATATCACGTATTCCCACAAACTCAAGAATTGCTCGAATCTTACTTGTAGCAATAATCCCCGTTCCCTTCGAAGCGGGTTTCATAAACACTTTGCTTGCACCGCATTTCCCGGTTACCTCATATGGTATTGTACCGTTAATAATATTAATTGCTGTAATATTTTTTCGTGCATTCTCAGAAGATTTCTTTATTGCATCAGCTATTTCCGGCCCCTTACCATGCCCGATACCAACGTGCCCTTTCTTATCCCCTACAATAACAATTGCAGAGAACTTAAATCTTTTACCACCTTTTACTACTTTAGAAATTCTGTTAATGTATACAACAGTTTCCTCAAGATCAAGATCCTGAATATTGATTCTTTTTCTTCTTTGTAGACCTACCATTTTCTCAAGATTCATTAGAACTTAAGTCCCCCTTCCCGAGCTCCTTCTGCCAGTGCTTTTACTCTTCCGTGATATTTGTATCCGCTCCGGTCAAAAACAACAGTTTCAATACCTGAATCCTTGCATTTCCTGGCAAGAAGAAGACCAATGATACGAGATTGCTCGGTTCTTTCTTTCATTTTTATTTCATCTTTTGCTTCCTTTGAGAGCGTTGAAAAAGAAACAATTATCTTCCTTGCTTCATCATCCACTACCTGCACAAAAATATTCCGTAAGCTTCGCCTTATAACAAGCCGTGGCCTTTCGGAAGTACCTTTCATTTTCTTTCTGATTCTTTTATGCCTTATTTTCCTCTGAACTTCCTTTGAATAGTGCGCTCTCATACAAACTCCATATTATATAGCAATTTTCCCAGCTTTCCTTCGGACCCTTTCATCCTTGTATCTGATACCCTTTCCTTTATATGGCTCGGGTTTTCGTACAGATCTTATCTCTGCTGCTATTTCTCCTACTTTCTCTTTATCTATTCCCTTAACTATTATCCTGTTGTTTCCTTCAACAATAAAATCAATCCCTTCCTGCTTCTCGAACACAACAGGATGCGAAAAACCAACAACAAGCTTCAGGTCATTGCCCTTCATTTCAGCCTTATACCCCATTCCCTCGATAGTAAGCTCCTTAACAAATCCTTGCGAAACACCGGTAACCATGTTTTGAATAATCGATCGTATCGTACCCAGGAGCGCCCTTCGAAATTTATCATCCCCTGTCTTCTTTACTTGAATCGATTTATCATCAATCTTTAGGATAATATCTGGATGTATTTCTTTCGTCAACGTTCCCTGTTGCCCTTTTACGGTGAGCACTCTGTTAGAGAACTGAGTTGTTACGCCATCTGGCAATTGTACTGGTTTCTTTCCGATACGTGACACATTGTGCTCCTTTTCTTACCAGACGAAACAGAGTACTTCTCCCCCAACCCCCTGTTTCTTAGCTTGCTTGCCTGTTATTATTCCCCTCGATGTGGAAACGATTGCAATTCCATAACCATTGAGAACCCTGGGAATCGCATCCTTGTTGACGTAATGCCGCAAACCCGGTTTACTAATTCTCTTCAAACCGCGGATTACCGGATCGCTATATTCATCATATTTTAACTCGATCTCAACCTCACCCTGTTTTGAATCCTCAACAAAGGCAAATTCTTCAATAAAACCTTCTGTCTTTAGTATTTTTGCAATGGAAAGCTTCAGTTTCGAGCCAGGGATTCTTACGCGTTTGTGTTTAGCTTTTCCAGCATTTCTTATTCTTGTGAGCATATCACTGATAGGATCAGTTATATTCATAAAACCTCCACGAGCATATTACCAACTTGCTTTTCTTACACCAGGAATAACTCCCTTAAGTGCAAGTTGCCTGAAGCAGATTCTGCACAAACCAAACTTTCTCAAGTATGCTCTCGATCTTCCGCATCGAGCGCAACGATGATATGCACGAACCTTGAATTTGGGCTTCAATTTTGCCTTCTCAACCAACGACTTCTTCGCCATTAAACCTCCTGCCGCCTTTTGAATGGAAAACCAAACTCTGTAAGAAATATCTTTGCCTCTTCATCATTCCTTGCAGTTGTAACAATAGCAAAATCCATCCCAAACACGGTTTTTATCTTGTCATATTCAATTTCAGGGAAAATAGTATGCTCATCGATACCAAAATTGTAGTTCCCTCGTCCGTCAAATGAATCGGGAGATAACCCGCGAAAATCCCTTATTCTTGGTATTGCTGTATTGATCAATCGATCAAAGAATTCATACATCCTTTTCCCCCGAATAGTGACCTTACAGCCAACCGGCATACCTGCCCTCAGCTTGAAATTGGAAATAGATTTTCTTGCCCTTCTCTTCACCGGTCGTTGACCCGTAATAATTCCTAAATCATCCATCACTGCATTAAGGAGTTTGGGGTTAGAGGTTGCCTCCCCAAATCCAACATTGACAATAATTTTAACCAGCTTGGGCACTTCATTGATATTCTTGTAACCAAGCTTCTTCTTGAGTTCAGGCGCGAGTTTCCCTCTGTATTCTATGAGAAGCCGCGGATTAAATTGTGTCCTCACCGGTCCATTATTTGCCTTAGTCAATGAACTCTCCGCATTTATTGCAAACCCGTACCCTTTTCTGGTTATCAAGCGCTGACTTCTGAATCCTTGTGGGTTCACCACATTTAGGACAAATAAGTTTCAGGTTAGATACATGAACGGTGCCCTCTTTCTCGATTATGCCACCCTGTTCACCCTGTTTACGAGGTCGTACATGCTTCTTTATCAAATTTGCTCCTTCAACGATTATCCTGTTCTTCGTCTTATCAATGCTGAGTATCTTACCTTTTTTTCCTCTATCTTCTCCTGATATGATTAGGACAACGTCACCTTTTTTGAGTTTCTGTTTAATCTTTTTCATACTAAACCACTTCGGGAGCAAGTGAAATTATTTTCATAAACTTTTTCTCCCTGAGTTCTCTTGCAACGGGACCAAATATCCTCGTTCCTTTCGGCTCTTTATTATTATCAATAATCACCGCAGCATTATCATCAAACCGAATGTAAGAACCATCCTTTCTCCTGTATTCCTTTTTTGTTCTAACAATGACAGCTTTTTGCTTCGTTCCTTTCTCGATTTGACTGCCAGGAAGGGAACTCTTTACAACAATAACAATGATATCACCGATCCCAGCATAACGCCTGTGAGATCCCCCAAGGACTTTAATACACATTCCTTCCTTTGCGCCGGAATTATCAGCTATCGTAAAACGGGTATTTTCCTGTATCATCGCTTTCCTATGAATTCCTCGCCAGGGAGATTGAGAGCAGTTTCCACCGTTTTTTCTTGCTTATTGGTCTTGATTCGATGAATGTTACTGTATCTCCAACCTGCGCTTTATTTTCTTCATCATGAACCATAAATTTCTTTCTCTTCTTTACAATCTTTCCATACATCGGATGTTTTACTCTTCGTATCACTTCAATGAGAATTGACTTATCACCGCTTTTTTTAATGACCTTTCCCTGCTTTGGACGCCTTCTCTGTTTTTGTTTATCCGCCTTCTTCAACACCGGCCCTCCTTCTCTCGTTCATAATTGTTTTCACCCGTGCTATCGCTCTCTTCACCTGTTTGAAACGCGCAGGATTACTCAGGTTGGCCGAGACCTTTGCGATCCTTAAATTGAAGAGTTCTTCGAAGAGATCATGCAGTGTCGAATTTAATTCATCGCCGGTCTTTTCTCTCAATTCTTTCGCTATCATACGATCACCTCTCCACAAATCTTGTTCTAATCGGCAATTTATATGATGCCAGTTTCATTGCCCTCTTTGCTCCCTCTTTGCTAACGCCGCTTACTTCAAACATAATTCGTCCGGGTCTTACCACAGCGACCCAAAATTCAGGATTGCCTTTTCCTTTTCCCATCCTTGTTTCTGGCGGTTTCTTTGTTGCAGGCTTATCGGGAAAAATTCTAATCCATAATTTTCCCTTTCTTTTCAGATGACGTGTTATGGCTACTCGTGTGGCTTCAATCTGCCTTGCAGTAATCCAGGCAGATTCAAGGGATTGCAAACCAAATTCACCAAAATTGAGTTCTTTTCCTCCCTTTGCTCTCCCTTTCATGCTCCGTCGCTGTACTTTTCTGAATTTTACCTTTTTGGGCATCAACATATTGTTTTTTTCTCCTTACTTCTCATCAAAGATTTCACCCTTAAATATCCAAACCTTTACTCCTACAGTTCCCGATGTAGTAAATGCCGTTGATTCAGCATAATCAATATCGGCTCGCAATGTATGAAGCGGAACCCTTCCTTCTCGGTACCACTCACTTCTCGCAATTTCAGCCCCGCCAAGTCTTCCTGCACACATCACTTTAATTCCTTTCGCACCCATTCTCATCGCTGACGCAATAGCACGTTTCATTGCCCTTCGGTAGGACACTCTCTGCTCAAGCTGTCGGGAAATATTGGCAGCCACCAGAGACGCCTCTATTTCTGGTTTGGCAATCTCAAATATATTAATTTCCAATTCATCTTTCTTTAAGTAGTATCGCAACTCATCTCTGAGTTTGTTGACCTCAGCGCCCTTTCTTCCAATAACAATTGCAGGTCTTGCAGTCTTGATATTGATGAACAGTTTGTTTGTTTTTCTCTCGATTTCAATATCCGCAATTTGCGCATTCTTCAAACGAAGTTTTAAATATTTCCTGATCTCCAGATCTTCATGGAGATTTGCAGCATAGTTTTTCGTGGCAAACCATCTTGATTTCCAATTCTTTGAAAATCCCAACCTGAATCCATAAGGATGTGTCTTT
>CBDUQV010000144.1:0-5542 GCA_965369615.1 uncultured bacterium
TGCACCAATTTTTTCATTCATTCTTATGAATATGATCACTCACATCATAAGAATTCATGTCAAAATCTCTAACGGAATTTACGCAGGCTAAAGCCTGCGGCTACAACGATACAACAAGAGGATTTGTCATGAATGGCATCAAAACATCAAAGAAAAGAGGGATTCGTTGAGAGCGTAAGCATAATCGCAAAGGGAAAATGAGGAAAATGAAGTGGAAGGCAGATGTTTAATTGAGATAAATCATACTTTGCATTGTTGATTACAAAGAGTATCCTGTTCCAATTAGCAATTAACTTACTCTATGAGTATTAAACCGTAATAGTTAAATTTACATTTTTTTGTCCTTAAAACTTCGATCGGGAATTTGTGTTTCCTCACCGTGCTGAATACATCTATACCACATGCCTCCATCGAAGGTCGAGCATTGTACGGATACTTGCATACCTTTGGACATTTTTCACACAGAGAACACGGACCAGCTCCCATACCAAATGCCTTGAAATACCCATCGAAGAAACATTCCTGCTCCAAGGTTAGTACGATATTGTCGATATCCACATTCTCGTCAACATGGATAAGCAATGCATGTTTGTAAGATGCGAGCATCTTCGAAGTTTGTTCAGGCGTCGGCGTATGCGGAGGACATGTCAAACTTCGTCCGTATCCACCACAACCATACGTACACTTAATCCGTACCCATTCAGCAGTAATAACCGAATCAGCAGGAATGATCCTTGCGTCCTTTACACCCATTTTTTTTGCTTTCTTAACATATTTTTCAAATTTCTGCATTTTTACTCTCTTTTTTAGGTACTACTCTGACTTCTCATCATCCTCCCAAATAACAAAATAGTTGCCTTCAGGATCAAGGCAGTACGCATAGTATCCTTTTCCTGGCACAGCAGTCTTAGGAACAAAGACCGTTCCACCGAGTTTCTCTACATTGGCAGCAAATTCCTCAACTGAAGGAACATCGAAATTACAGGTAATGTGTTGCTGCGGATTCTGACGCTTCTCGATAGCTCCGCTGACACCCTCTTCTCCATTCACCTTTTTCGTAGCAATGATCCAGTATTCATTCTCAAGATCACTTTTCTCAATCTTCCAGTCAAAGAGTTTAGCATAAAACTCCCTCAGTTTATCAATATCATCTGCAGGAATCTCAAAATGACAGATCGTTGGCATTTCCATCGCCTCCTTTCTTCAAAACATTACCAGTTGGATAATTGAGTAACCGAGTAATTGGCAATGCACCATCCGTTAACGGACCACCCTCATCACTTCAGTTTTATGATCTTTTGCTGCACGTGCTCATCAATTCGGACAAAGTATGTACCAGGCGGCAGGGCTCTCCCTTCGTCGTCCTTCCCGTCCCACACCACCGCGGGAAGGATAAAGGATGAAGGATAAAGGATAAAGTCCCTTACCCTCATCCCCGTTACATCGAAGATAGCAAGCTCTATGAGCTCTGCGCTTTGCCCCAAGCCAGCGAGGTGGATGGTGGTGGAGGCAGTAAAGGGATTTGGATAAACGTTAAGCTGTAAACTGACATGCGGTTTCTGATGCCGCTCTTCTTCATATTCAATGCCTGCATCGTTTTCAGTCCTTATTAAATAGACATCTATATATCCAGCACCAAAAGATTGCGTATAGCCGGTAATGATATAGCCATCATCGGGTATCTGCTGAATTGAGTATCCCCAATCTTCATTCGAACCCCCATATGTTCCCGTCCATATTATGTTGCCATCTTTGTCGGTTTTTATTACATACACATCACTGATGCCAACTCCGAACGAATATGTCGCACCCGCTATAATGTAATCACCATCGGATGTTTCTATTATTGAAAACGCTTCATCAGCATGTATTCCACCATACGTTTTTGTCCATACCGTATCCCCCACCGAATTGGTCTTTACGAGATACACATCCCAGTTCCCCGAACCAAAAGATCTTGTGTGTCCCGCAATGATATAACCTCCATTAGAAATTTCCTGAACAGAATACGCATAATCGTTACTTAAACCCCCGTACGTTTTTGACCAGAGCAAATTCCCATCCGAATCAGTTTTAGCGAGATAACAATCATAATTCTGTGCGCCAAACGATTCAGTTTTTCCCGCCAGGATAAATCCGCTATCTGAGGTCTCTTGAACTGCGAAGCAAATATCATTTTTATCACCACCAAATATGCGTGTCCAGAGCGTATCGCCGTATTCATCGATTTTTATAAGATACACGTTATCCAATCCCGCACTGAACAAATGCGTTTTACCCGCAATAACATATCCTCCATCAGCAGTTCTTTGAATCGAATTCCCCATATCATCATCATTGCCTCCATAGGTTTTTACCCAAACCGTATCACCGTCGCCATCTATTTTCATGAGTAGGATATCCGAACCACCCGAGCCATAGGAATATGTTAATCCCACAATCATGTAACCACCATCAGGAGTTTCTACAATATCATCTCCCCCGTCATTCAACGATCCGCCATACACCTTTGTCCAGAGAACATTACCACTGTCATCCGTCTTTATGATATAGACATCACTGCCACCACCACCATATGAATATGTCCATCCTGATATAATGTAACCACCATCAGAGGTTCTTTTGACTGCATGACCAACATCAATGTTCGCTCCACCATATGTCTTTGTCCAGAGAGTGTCGGGAGCCTGACCATTCAGGAAAACCATCAGCAAAAATTGGACAAATCCAATGAGAAGCATCTGCTTGCTGTATCTCATATCCATTACATTACTTCAATTCATCGCCCGGGTTTCCGGGCAATCATGCAGGTTTTGTTATAAAAATATTCCTTCTCTGTGGCGATTGCACAGCCCTGTGCACCATTATTATGGTCATGGCTGACAGGAGAAAGACAATAACAGACTAATGAGCACTAACAGGAAGGTGAGTATTTTATTTCTCATAGTTTACACGCTCTCTTTCTTTGTTATATTTTCTCATTCTGCAGCTTATCTGTCCTGCTCAATTTCAACAAGGTTTTTTCGGTCGATATAAAACATATTTCCCAGGATATAACCTTCAATGAGTGTAAAATAGATTGCCACAACCCAGAAAAGAGAAAGTCCAATAAGCGGAAAAAATGAGCGGACGAGTATAAAATACAGAATAGAACCTACGAGTCCAAATGCCCATAACGCTATCAGGGATTTCAAATAGTGTTTCTTAATTTTTAAAATAGCCTGCAGTATCAGAGGAAAGTTGATACACGCTGAAAATGAATCCTGCTTTACGGCTGCAAGCACAGCCATTGAAAAATAGGGGGAGCCAATGAGGAAAAAAAGCAAGAGCAAAATGGTACCTCCAAGAGATGAAGGTGAAATAAAAATAATGACAAGAATTGCCGGGAAAAATGAAATTGCTGCAGCTGTGAGAACAAGCAACCCATTGCGGACTATTGAGCTCCAGAAATCAGAAAATTCAGGCCAATCGGGAAAATCCATGTCGCCTTTTGAGATCTTTCTTATTATCTTTGCCATGTATGCAAGGATGTACAGAGAACCAGTTAGAATGAATACAGGCATTATTCTCTGTGTGAATATGCGGAGACCTGCAGCATTTGCAATCACTGAAAGCACTCCACCCAAAAGAAAGAGAAGAAAACTGAGCATGGTAAGACCAAAGGCGCCAACGAAAATGACTATGAGACCTTTCATATTGAACGGGTATAATGCAACCTTTCCCGGCTGCTGCCAGAAAGGTTCAACCTTTGCAGGGAATACAATACCCTCCAATTCTTTCTCTGAAAATGAAGCTTTGAGATTCTGTTCAATCTCCTCTGCAGGAAATCCAAAATTTATTGCCCGTTTGTAAAAACCGAGAGCTTCTTTCTTGCGTCCCAGTTTCAGACACACATCTGCCAACCGAATGATGATCACCTTTGACCGGGGAGCCTGCGAAAGATGTTCAAAAAGTTTATCGTATGTATCTAATAACTCCTGGTCGGAATTATTGCTTTTCTCTTGATTCATGGCTATCAAATATACTCAAATAATGGAAATTTTCATGCCTTGCGCAACCGCAAAACACTTCAGACGTGCATTACTCCTTTTAATTCTTTCACGACAATCTCTGACAATATCATTGAGCGCTTTATCACTTCTATTCTGGTTGTGATGAAACAACCCAAACTGCTTGACCTTTGCATCAAGAGCCAGCAGCAGTGCATCATTGTATATGCTATGACCCCACATTTTTGTTATTTTGTATTCGTCTTGAGTATATTCAGAATCATGTATGAGCAGATCCGCATTCATGCAAAACTCCACATACTCCTGGCGACTCAGCCCACCAGGATGTTTATACGTTAGCTCGTTATCCGTGAGAAATACAAAACTTTTTCCGTTCTCCGTGAGTTTATAGCCTATTCCCTGGTTTGGATGGCTTAAATAAATTGGTGTTACCTCCACAGAATCAATTCTAAAATGTCTTTTGCATATCTCATGATATATCATCTTTGCCTGAATATCCTTAAATTTCACAGGGAAGTAGGGGAACATCATTGACTCCGAAATCAATTGCTTGAATGACCTGCCAACAAATGGACAACCATAAATGTGAATGTGATTTTCTTTGAAATATATGGGTTTGAAGAATGGAAATCCAATAATGTGATCCCAGTGGACATGCGTAAATAATATGCTGCATTTTTTTCGCTTCTCTTCTAACAGCTTATTGCCCAGTCCCCGAATACCGGATCCTGCATCAATGATGATAACTTCATCGTTCTCTGTCCGAACTTCCATGCATGCAGTATCGCCACCATACTTTGTAACTTCTTTTCCAGAAATGGGAATTGAGCCTCTCGCGCCCCAACAGGTAATGAACATCAGTAAAGTACCTCTCTCCTCATAAAAAAACCATCCGGTGGTTATGGATAGTCATTATCGAATGATTATACGGGAATTTTTATTGAAAGTCAAGAAAATTTGCACTATGAATTTCCCCGTTTCCATTGAGACGGATTGAAAACGGTTTTGCATGTTTTGCTATTCAAGCATCAAAAGATTATACACTTTTTATATGCCCCCATACCGTTCCCGATGAAATAAATGCCCCGGACGACCGAAGGAACCTCAAGTTGTTCCGCATCATACCATCTTTGGACAACACGTCCGGTAATCGAATAGAGCGTATATGAATTCCGAGGGAGCATTACGTTCGTTCCCCTGTACACCATGGAAGGAAAATCGAAATCACGTGCTGGTGTTACAACGATCTCCTTTTTTTCAACGCCCCAGGGCCACGCTTCAAATAGAGAAACACTCTTGGGGATGAATGTGTACGTGAGATAGCTCCAGCCGTTTTGAATACTATCTCCTCCCATCGTACCCCTGTCTTCGATCCCCGTTGTCCCATTGAAGGGTGCGCCAATGGGTGCATTATTGGTAATGTCGTAGAGATGGTAGAAATTGATTGAATCCTCAAGGACCATCGTCATTGAATAGGTTGTGTCAAGGGTTTTGTTGATCACCACAAACACGTAAGCCCCATCCGAGGAACG
>CBDUQV010000145.1:0-5540 GCA_965369615.1 uncultured bacterium
TCACGATATGTTTTTCTACCATACATTGTGTTGAAAGTAAAGCAAGAAATACACAGAAATCCCCTTTCTTAATTTTGTTGAGAAAGAACGCTCACGCAGGGGAAAATATAACAGTTAAAGTGATATATTAATTATATTGATATATATTAAAAAAATACTTGACAAATGGAATATATACCTTTATATTATTGATATGGATATTGAATTAAGGATTGCAGGAATTTTTACAGGATTACGGGGATACTCTCATAGCCTTTTTATCAGGCTTCGTTTAAAAGAATCAGGAGGTTGATGTGATTACAAAATGTCCGGTATGCATGGGTGCTTTGGAGATAAGAGAACTTGGGTGTAATTCGTGCAGTGTAACCATCAACGGCAAGTTTCCTTTTCTGGGTTTCTTCCAGCTCTCAGGCGAACAAATGGAGTTTGTCAAGGTTTTCTTGAAATCGAGGGGAAATATAAAGGAGGTTGAAAAAGAACTCGGAATTTCTTACCCGACGGTACGTAGGAGGCTTGATGATGTTCTTAAGAGTATGGGAATGGAGCCAGATAAAAGGTCAATTAAGCGTGAAGAAGTGCTTGAGGCACTTTCGAATGCTGAGATCACTGCAGAGGAAGCAGTGGAACAATTAAAGAATATTTAGCAAAAAAGGAGATTTCTATGGGCGAACGAATGAAGATTCTTAAAATGCTCGAAGAAGGAAAAATAAGCTCAGACGAAGCCGCAAAACTGCTTGAAGCGGTTGGCAAGGGAAAAGGTGATGATCTTTCCTCCAGAATTGTAGAAAGTGTTGTACATGGCATATCCAGCATTGTGGGCGCAATACCAGGAACGCTCAATAATGCTTTTTCAATTACCGTGAGCGAGAAAAAGGAAATGAAAGTTAAAAAAGGTGATTGTTTCTCGCTCAAATCAGTTGGTTCAGCAGTAACCTTTGATATTGTTGATGGTGATACAATAATTATTAAGCCAAGTTCAGGTCTTGTAAGGACAAAGAAGGAAAATGCAACAATTGACTCAAAAATTGTCGGTGGCACCATGGACGTTATTTACCCTGAAAGCCTTGCGGTTTGCATCAAAGATGCTGGCGGTACCATTGAGGGCAAAGGAAGCGCAACCCTCTCAATGAAACAGGTTGGCGGCTCAGCTCGATTATCGTTTGATAAAATAGATGATGTTAGCATTGATTCAAAGGGCGGCTCACTTACTCTGTATCTCGGTGACTGTGATGTATCCTTTGATATTTCAGCTCCCCATGGAGAAATAACCTTTGATGTTTCCGCCGAGTTTTCTGAGAAAAGCAAGGATTGTGTAAAGGGCACAATAAAAAACGGCAAGGGTACACTCCTTATTCGTTCATTTTCCGGAGATGTATCTGTGCTTCCTCTCAAAAGAAAGGAGAAAAAATGAACCACAGAATCTGGTTTGCTATTACATTGATCGTACTTGGGGTACTTTTCTGGCTTGGAAAATTTGGGATAATTGATTTTTACTGGGACAGGGACTGGCCTGTTATTCTGATTGCTATTGGAGTTTTTTCACTCGTAAATATAGTGGTAAAAAAAGCAAAAAGGAGACAGAAATCTAAAAAAACCGCAATATTAAATAAGCTCAACAACGGTGAAATTGACGCCGAGGAAGCGATCAGAAATATAAAGGATCTATGAATGAAAAACATTTACACCCGTATACTATAAAGGAGGAATTGATGGATGAGAAAATAAAGATTCTTAAAATGGTAGAGGATGGCAAGATCACCAGCGAGGACGCCAGTAAATTACTTGAAGCTATAGAATCTAAGTCTCATGAATCTAAAGGGAAGACAAAGTGGTTAAAGGTGAAGATTATTGAAGATGGGATACAGAAGCTTAACGTAAAAATTCCATTGAACGTAATCAGGATCGCAGCAAAAGTTGGTGGCAAATTCTGCATTAATCTTCCGGATGAAGCAAAGGAAAAACTCAATGAGAAAGGAATAAATCTTGAAAACATCAAAGACATTGAGCAATTCAATAAGATCCTATCCGAGCTTGAAAAGGAAACTCCCTTTGAACTTGTAAATATTGATGATGGTGGCAAAAAGGTGTTTGTATATATTGAATAAAAAAATGAAACCCTTCTTCATTTCATTCGTAAAGTATAGAGAATGGAAAGGAAATAAGGAGGAAAAGTGAAAAAAAGAAAAAAAATGTTTCAACTCCATAGAGACGGATCAGTAAACGTGCTTTAAAAAATTCTGTACATTACGGTATAGGCACTATTTGTCAAAAGTAGCACATTTTCTCTTGACATAATTGCAAATTTATGATACAGTTACATTTGGAAAAGATATGATGAAAGGAGTGAGTGAATTAGTGCCAGGTGTAAGAGTGAGAGATGGTGAGAGCTTCGAAAGTGCCTTGCGCAGGTTTAAGCGAATCTGCGAGCAAGAAGGCATTTTAAGCGAAATAAAGAAACACCAACATTTCGAAAAGCCAAGCGAAAAGAAGAAAAAGAGATTGCTTGCTGCAAAGAGAAAAATCAAACGATTTGGCTTCTAAACAGTAAACTCGAAAGCTGCTTTTATCACGTATACAGTTCGGAGAAAGCAATGCCAGAAATTGCTTTGGTTCAGGGTAATTTCTGCTTATTTTTTTAATGTTACATCCTCTGTATAATACTGACATACCTGAAATTTCTTATGTCATTTAGCCCCGAAATTATCAACCTCCTGGAGTTTGATACACTCAGGGAAATTATATCTTCATACTCATTTTCGATCCTTGGAAGAGAAGGTGTTCGCTTACTGATACCACTTGTAGACAAGAAGGAGAGGGAAGAGCGGATAGGTCTGGTCAAGCAATTCAAAGAACTGCTCAACTCATCGCTTACCTTTCCTGTTCCACGAGACAAAGATTTAAGACCGATTCTCCAGAGATTGAAAGAAGGCGTTTATCATCTCAATATTCCTGAACTGCTTATGGCTGGTCAGATAACACATGATTTTAAGCAGGTTGGAAAATTCCTCGGGAAACTTCATGGAAAGTACGGTGCATTAGCAAAGATTTCAGGGAACATATCAAAACTGCCTGATTTGAACGATAACGTTCAGCGGCTGATTGATGAAAATGGTGAGATAAAAGACAGTGCATCAAAGGAATTAAAATCAATACGTGATGGATTCAGGAAACTTCACAAGCAGCTTGTTTGCAATGCGAGAAAAATTATTTTAGAAAAAAAGAAATATCTGCAGGACGAAAATTTCACCATACGTGATGGAAGAATTGTGATACCTGTTAAATTTGCGGAAAAAAAGTACGTAGCAGGCGTTGTGCATGGCATGTCGCAAACACAGAACACGATTTTTATGGAACCTTTCGAAATGGTTGAGCTCAACAATGAGTATACTACTTTTAGATTGAGAGAAGAGAGAGAGATCAAGCGAATACTGAGATTGCTTACACAAGTGTTGATCGAGCATTTTGCGTACTATGAGTGCAGTATCGAAGAGATGAAAAGGATTGATTTGCTCTATGCCATTGCATCATTCTCAAATGCATACGGATTTTCAGAGCCACATTTTTCGATGGATTCATTGTTTTCTATCAGGGGAGGGAAACATCCGCTTCTCGTCGTAAAAAAGGGAGAAGACGCAGTTGTTCCATTTAATATTGATCTGGGAAGGGAAACGAAACTGCTTCTTATCAGTGGTCCAAATATGGGAGGCAAGACGGTTATCCTTAAGAGCATTGGCATAATTATCCTTATGGCGTATACCGGGCTATTTATCCCGACAAAATGTGATTCTACAATACCAGAAATTGATAGTATTTTCGCTGATATCGGGGACGAGCAATCCATTGAGATGGACCTTTCAACATTTTCATCTCACATCAGAAATATCAGTACCGCACTTCAACAATCGACAAGCAAATCCCTGGTCCTGCTTGATGAAATTGGTGTGGGAACGGATCCTGCCGAGGGTATGGGTATTGCCATGGTGACATTGGAAAGGTTGGCTGAAAAGGGAGTTCTTACGTTCGCAACAACCCATTATGGTAAACTCAAGTTCTTTGTTGCAGGGAATCAAAGTATGGAAAACGGTTCTATGCAATTTGACGAGGAACACGGTACGCCAACATATCATTTATCCATAGGCATTCCTGGATCATCACATGGATTTACAATTGCAGAAAAAGTTGGTTTTCCGTCAGATCTTATTCAAAAGGCAAAAATTTACCTTGACCAGAATGAAGTTAAAGGCGATGAACTTATCTGTTCGCTCGAAATGATGCAAAGGGAAGCGGACGAAAAGATAAAAACTGTGGAGCGAGAGAAGTCAAACCTTGCTGCGCTTATTGAAAAGTACGAGCAAAAATATCATGAACTTGTGAACACGGAAAAGGATTTTATTGTTGATGCAAAACGACGTGCTGAAGAAATTGTTCTATCCACGCGAAGAGAAATGGAGCATATCGTCAAGGAAATAAGGCAATCACAGGCATCAAAAAAGTACATAAAGAAAGGGAAAGCATTAATAGAAACTAACCTGGAGAAATTTGAAGAGAAAGAAAAAGAATATAATGGACAATTCGCTATAGGAGATTGTGTTTATTCAAAAAGGCTTAAGATAAAAGGCGAAATTACAGAGCTGCTCGATGATTATGTCAGGGTGAAAGCTGAAAATTTCCACTTTGTGGCTCCCTATGAAACGCTTGAACTGACAGACAATGTTAGGAAGCAAGAACCAAGGGAATCCACCGAAACAGTAATAAGCCACACATCATCAAAGATTCATCTTAGAGGACTTCTTGCTGATGAAGCGGTGATGAGGGTCACGAAATTCATAGACGATGCTGTCATGAGCGGGCTATCAACTATTTACATTATCCATGGAAAGGGAAGCGGCGTCTTAAGGGAGGCGGTGAGCGAACTTCTGAAACATGATGAACGCATTAAAGAGTACAGGCTTGGGCACTGGGATGAGGGTGGAAGTGGCGTAACTGTTGTGCAAGTGAAAAGTTAAAAAAAAGTTGCAAAAAGGGTATTTAGATATTATATTGTATTAAATGTACAAAGACAGAAATATATAGTTGTAACCCCATATATTAGTTTCATTTACAATATGTACTTATATTTCACGGTAAACTCATTTTGCTATTTGATTATTGAAAGTTGATTGGTATTTTCGTTTTATAGGAAAATAAGATGAAACGTTACTATATTGATCAGAAAATAATTGAAGAGATAAGAAATACTGCTGATATTATTGATACTATCGGTGAGTATATTACCATCAAGAAGGCTGGTAAGAATTACACTGCGATCTGCCCGTTTCATTCTGAAAAGAAGCCATCCTTTACCGTATCTCCTGCAAAACAACTGTATCACTGTTTCGGATGTGGAAAAAGCGGAAATGTAATTTCATTTGTAATGAACTATGAATCAGTGTCTTTTATTGAAGCCATAGAGATTCTTGCAAAAAAATCCGCAATCACGCTGACAAAGAAAAAAATGTAATATAATGATAAAATCAGACAGGATCTGTTTGATGCAAATG
>CBDUQV010000146.1:0-5534 GCA_965369615.1 uncultured bacterium
AAAACAGAACTTTTTTCCTCAAAATGAGTTAATTTTAAATTCTCTCTGATAATTTTGCAGAGTAAAACTGATTTTTCAACAAAAATGGCTGAGGCAGCTCCTCGGGAGAGAGCTTCTATTCCAATATTTCCTGTCCCCGCAAAGAGATCAAGAAAATACGTTCCCCTGAGATCTCCGAGCAGGTTAAACAAGGTTTCCTTGATTATATCGCTTGTTGGTCTAACAGTTTCGTGGCCTGTTACGAGTTTTTGCTTTTTAGCGCTCCCCCCGATAACTCTCATAACTGTCCCTTCCTGCAAAATAAAAAGTTCTTAAGATTACGGGTTTTATTGTTCTCCATGCTCTTCATCACTATTATTTAGCCTTGTAGCAAGCTTAATCAGAGCGTGATACTATCACAGACTCCTTTTTTTGTCAAGAAAAGAAAGCGCTCGCCAGAAAAGGAAAGTGTTATCTCAGAATAGCCATTTTGAATGTTCTACTGATTTCTTCGCCCCTTCTCCGTGCTATAAATCGGTAGAAGTAAACACCGTTGGCTACAGGATTATTTCTCTTGTCCTTCAAGTCCCAGACGATCTCATGATATCCTTCATTCACATTGCTTTCTATGAATTCTTTAATAAGCTTTCCACCTGAAGTAAAAAGTTTGAGTGAAAGTTCATCCGCATCTCTTGTTAGATGGTACGTGAATATGGTGGAATCAAGATAGACTGGATTGGGATAATTGCCTATTCCGTGCATATCAAACGGAATGGAGACTGTAAACATGAGTGTATCAAAGCCTTGATTGCCGTTAACATCATATGCTGATAGAATGAGCATATAGGATCCATCTTCTAACTCCGCGGAATACTTTAATGGTATGGATCTGGAATCAGATGGATTCTTTGAATAGGCATAAAGGTCACTCTCGACAGTATCTCCATTTAAAACAAGACACACATTTCTCGTTATTACATCAATTCCGTTTTTATCCGTTAGTATTGATGATACCCAAACGTTCTTTTCATACACTACTTCATTTCGGAGATTTGTATTTTCTATTCGTGATGTAATACTCGGTGGAACCGAGTCCCTGTTGAAGAAGAGCGAAAACAAACCCAGATGTCGGGCATTTTTCTCAAAGAAGATGGAATCCTGTTCAGTTTCTCCCATTGTTGTCCATTTTTGGTAATCGTCAAGCCACAGATATATCCAGGGATTTGAAGCGATGGAATCTCTCAGTGCAAAACGAACAAGGAAAGAATCGACCAAGACATCTCTTGCTAATCTAATGCTATATGCTCTTGTTGTTTCACCAAGTATCGGGAATGGTGAAATGTCCGGTTCAAGCAGCGGTTTTTTCATACTATCGGGTTTCAGGACAATTACTGCTTTCGAAGATACTGAATTTGGAGCAAAAATGCAATACAGAATGGAATCACTTGATTGCATACTTCCTCCGCTCCCACTATCAGGCGTTATGAGAAAGTGATCAACCCAGAGATTGGTAACACTGTCTGCACTTGAATTATTTGATTCATCTTCTTCTTCTGTCCAGTTATCCGGGTCTATAACAGCATAAACATTATAACGGTCAAAGGGCATACCAAATGAAACAGTAGCGGTTTTTGCACTATCAATACCAAGACTGAGTGTGTCAAATCCAATTGTGTCGGGATTAAGAACACGGGAAATAGTGTTAGGATCATCGGAGACTGAGAATGATTTTTCTGTATTGAGCGTGAAGAAACCGACTCTGAAAGAGTCTGCAGCCGTTTCACCTGTATTATTAATAGCAACGTTGATGGTTACCAGAGTATCACCGCTCAGGTAAATAGTTTTGCTAACAAAGGAAAGTTCAGAGCGCGCCGTAATATGATATGAATAGATTCGTGATGTGTCAGTATTTCCAAGAGAGTCCTGTGCATGGATTCTGTATTTGATGGTTGTATTGGGCAATTGCGGTGGAATGGATGTTAAGGTGATAAACGTATCTGCCGATAGTGGTACCATTGGTATTTCTGTCCAGCCGCTTATACCTTCTTTATGCCAGTTCAGCAAAGCCTGTGCAATACTATCAGGGTCATAAATACGGGCTCGTACCTGGACGCTATCATCTCTGGTAGGATGTAAAGGAATAGTGGTTACCAAGGAGGTATTCGGTTGTTCAATACTGAAGTACTCGTACCCGATTCCATCAATGTTCATTCCTCTGAAATAAACCTTGACAATTCCTTTGCCACCGGAGACGGTGTCAGGAATCGCTGCTGCTGCGGTGAACGTGCCTGAGACTACCGGTACGCTGATTTTCTGAAAAGGAACCAATGCTGTGTCTCGAACAGTATAGTAAGTGACCACCGCTTCCCCCTGCAGTGAACTGAGGAGTACACCCTGTACCGTTACCGTATCTCCTGCAGAAATAGATGATACTGAAATTGACAGGTCGATATGTGTTGTATCTGGAAGCGAAAGTTCGATTCCTGGATCTCCGAGCAGATTATAGGTATAAAGCTGGTATCGATTTCCATATGATGAATAGTAGGCAATTTCACCATAGGTAAGAAATTGTCCGAAGTGGAGAAGCTTGCGATCAAAGAAACCTTCGTAAATCCTTCTGGATAATGAGTAATTATTTCCGCCATACGTGAGGCTTCCGGGACCATAGTATCCAATACCGCCACCATTTGGTGCAAGGAAGACCGTTTCGCCTATGGAGATTGAATCCGGATGAGGTTCGTCAAAGAATCCATTAACACAACTGAATGCTGTCCAGAACGGCATTCTGTCAAGGTTTGTCATTCGGAATACATCTTTTGATATAAGGAATCCGCCACCGCACAGTATATCCCCTCCGCCATGTGAAAGGAAATTGACAAAGACCGCACCTTCGTCCATTTCTTTGAGAAAATCTTCTCTCATTTTTCGAGGATGATAGCATCTGTTCGCATCATAAGCAGGGGGCAAGTAATTTGCAATAATGTGTTCCATATCGTGGTACGAATTATATCCGGCAGTACCGGAGTCAGCAACAAAAACAAGGTTCCGTTTCCACTCATCAAGGTTCTGATAGTCAACGTACATTTTGGCTTTTTCAAAGATTCCATCGAACTCATCATTGCTCCTGATAGGGAAGCGCCCTATGAATATGTCAGGAAGAAGATCATCCCCGCTCACTCTCGCGAAGTATCCATCATCAGCCACTGCTCCCCAGAGTCCCCAATACATTGAAAGGTGCACAGGCACGAGATTCCCGTTATGACCACGAATACCCCGGTAATCAAATGTTCCATCTCCAAAGAGAAGGCAGTAGAGCGGTGGTTGATTGTAGTAATCGTAGGCATAAGAGATGAATTGTTTAATCGCTTCGGGGGAATCGATTCCATGATTGAATTCATTGTAGATTTCATCAATCGTAACAACCATACAATCAAAACCATGTGTTTCCTTCCAGAGTGCATATGTTTCAGCACTTGTTAAAAGAGTATCTGAAGTGATAATCAGGAATTCCGCGTTATGCGTTGTTGCGTGGAGATCTCTCAAATATACTTTTTCAATGCGTTCAGGCTGGTATTTTTCCCAGATTGGAATTATCGTAAACCGCATCAGGCTCGTTATGTCGTCATCCTGAAAGATGAATCGGTACTTTGTATTTCCCTGCTCCTGGTATGTCTCTCTCTTGAAGTTGATGATCTTTGATACATTCGCTTTGAAGATTTCTATATCGGCGAAATCAAAATTGTCTATGATGAATTCATAAGTCGTATCCTGCATGTTCTCGGGAATATTGAATGTTATCGTATTGTTTGATGATTTGAGAAGGTGGTCGTATGATATCTCAACCCAGTTTGAAAAAAGCCCATCAACGGAATCAACGGGAGCTGGAAGGATGAGCGTGACCGTATTGGAGCCATGATGCAGGATGTTTCCGGGGATGTCCTCAATGGAAAGAGTATAGGGTGCCTGTCCATGCCATGAAGAATCGACCAGGAATGAGTCGTTAAAGAGCACCTGCACTCTGTGACCTGCATGTGTTGTCGTAAACCCGTGGAGGTTTATCATTAGATTGAAAGGTACGAGCGTATCGGGAGAAGGAACAAACACTTCGATGTACTGTGTATCGGGACCGTACAATCTATCCCAGAACCACATATCTGTTGAGTCGGCAGTGATTACCGAGAGTCTTACGAAGATACTGTCTTTTTCGAAATGGATGGTGTCCCGGAATGAAGAAAGGGGAAAATGGCTTATTGAATCAGGTGTTCCATCTTCCTCGACCATTCTCTTTCCAAGGCTATCACCAAAAGAAAGCCAGTAGACATTTTTGAAGGTATATGGATTGAAGAATGTTGCTTCACCATGTATGCTCAGGGCAAAGAAATCGATGTAGTCCTGCATGTTAAAGACAGAATCTTCTTCTCCTTTGACATAAATTGGAATCTCAAATCCCCGGTGAGTAATGTGGATTTCACGCGCGTTAATGGTTGATGGATCAATACCAGCATTGATAAGGTCGGTATAGGTAATATGGTGGAGTCCCTCTTCACCGGTGATGATTTTAAATAGTGTATCCGCCTGGCGTGGTCCTGGAATTTGTGGAAACGGGTGAGGCTTCAGCCATCGTTTGCACTGTTCGTAGTTACTGACAAGGTTTGAAAAGAGGGATTCTGCTTTGTTATCTTTTTCAGGAATTCTGATATTTCCCGGTTCTCTTGCTTGAGATGCAAAGGAAATGATGAATGTTGCCTGTGTTATTATGGAAAGTGTCTTTGTTTGTGGATTGTATCTGAAGGGAAAGAGCAGGATCGCTCCAATGCGGTGGTCTCTGAAGAAACCAGGGATTGCCACCTTGTAGTGACTTGCCGGATAGTAAGTATCCTGTTTGTAAAATTCATCAAGATCGAATCTTCCGGCGAGCAGCGGTCCAAGTGCAATGGGATCAATTGGTTCAACGAACGGTATTGTTTTCTTTGTTGTTTTGATGCTCTGGAGAGCAACATCGAAGTCACCTGAAACCGGTATGCCAAAAAGAGTTGAAACGAAAGGAAGATTTGGTTTTCCCGCAACGTTGGTTCGCTCCGCTCCCCTGAGCATGATACGGGAAAATGTACTTCCATGCTTTATGTATTCGGTGACAGAGTAGTCTCTCAGTTCATACGTTACCGTGAGTTTGTTATCCGATACAGTTTTAACTATTACCGTAAATCCGCTATTATCTGCTGAGAGAAGGGGTGAAGGAAGGAGGGGGATTCCCGAAAAGAGAAGGGCGCAGATACAAAGCACGCGAATTGATATTTGTCTGTACTGAGGATTCAATCTCATTGTAGTGGTTGTTTCATAGCTTGATTGCGGTACCGGTTATCGGTGTATATGTATTGACCTTGAAAAAGTAAATTCCTGAAGGGACCTCTTTGCCATGATTGTTTTTGCCATCCCAGTCCAGCTTCGCTGGAAGGATGAAGGATTCACCCTGTGTAATACCACTATGCGTATGACATTTTCCTATTGCACGGGGTTAAGTATACAGGATAAAGTTTTTGACTAAACGGCCAGCT
>CBDUQV010000147.1:0-5517 GCA_965369615.1 uncultured bacterium
CAAAGGAAAAGCTTCAAATGAGCATAAATGGGCATAAATGGGGACAGCTCCTAATTTAAAAAATAGGCGTTATCCCTAACTACGCAATGATAAAGTCAAGTTTATCAAAAAAAGTTCTTGACAAATTTGACTATTTTTTGTATATTTTGTGTAGAATCATCCCCAGTGAACTGCTTGTTCACTGGCCCCCTCCGGGTTGCGATCCGGAGGGTTTTTTTAAGGTTGAGTTAAAAATGCGAAAAAGAATGCACAAGCTAAAGAGACTGTGCCAAAGTACGGTTTTTATGTAGGCGCAGGCTTCAGCCTGCGAGCTTAACTACAACAAATATAGTAAGTTACGCAACATAAAGGTTGCGGCTACAATGTGAAAATTCATAATTTAGCAAAGTCTATTAAAGGGTGCGGCTACAGGACGTCGCCGAGCTTATCTTTTTCTCGGTATTTTTCGATATAGCGATCTCTTACACATTTATTCTCTTCTTTGAGTAGTTGGGGGTCTTCATTGATAAGCTGAAAAGCCCATTTGCGTGCTCGTTCAAGTATTGCCTGGTCCGCAATTAAATCAGAGAATCGCAGGTCCGGTAATCCATGCTGTTTTGTGCCGAAGAATTCGCCGGGTCCGCGTAACCTGAGGTCTTTTTCTGCAATTTTGAAACCGTCCCTGGTTGATTGAATAGTTTTAAGTCGCTCTCTTGCTTCGTCGGAGATCCTTCCCGGAGAAAGGAGAATACAGTACGATTTCTTTTTGCCACGACCCACCCTTCCACGCATCTGATGCAATTGCGCTAAACCGAATCGCTCCGGATGTTCGATTACCATAATGGTTGCTTCGGGCATATCGATACCAACTTCAATAACCGTCGTCGCAACAAGCAGCATGATCTCCTTTTTCCTGAAAGCCTTCATTACTGCTTCTTTTTCCTCCGTTTTCATGCGTCCGTGAAGAAGTCCCACCCCCTCCGTCTTAAATACACTTTCTTTGAGGTGGTGATACATTTCCGTAGCTGCTTTCAAATCCATCTTTTCAGATTCTTCCACGAGGGGATAGATAATAAAGCACTGCTCTCCTTCCTGAATCTTTTCACGAATAAAATCATAGAGTTTCTTTCGGTTTTTTTCTCCCGTCCATCGTGTTACAATCTCTTTTCTTCCCGGGGGCATTTGTCTGATTGTTGATATATCGAGATCTCCGTATAATGTCATTGAGAGAGTTCGGGGAATGGGAGTGGCTGTCATGACAAGAAAATGCGGTGTTTCACCCTTCTCCAACAATTTTGCCCTTTGAAGGACTCCGAAGCGGTGTTGTTCGTCAATAATAACAAGGCCAAGATTCTTAAATTGAACTACATCTTCTATGAGAGCATGTGTACCAAAGATAAGGTCGATCTCTCCATGTGCAAGAGCATCGTAAATGGCTTTCTTCTCGCGTGGTTTTACATTTCCTATGAGTAGCGCATTTCTTACTCCAATTGTATCAAGGGTGTTCGTGAGGTTCAGGTAATGTTGTTCGGCAAGAATTTCCGTCGGTGCCATCAGGGCAACCTGGTACCCGCTCTCTATTATTAAGAGCGATGCAATAATGGAGACAACCGTCTTTCCCGAGCCAACGTCTCCCTGGAGCATTCTGTGCATTGGTGTTCCGGAGAGAAAATCATCGCGTATTTCTTTCACAACCTTTTTCTGGTCATTGGTTAGCTTGAAATCAAGGAGTTCGGAAAATTCCCGGGCAAGTTTCCCCTGTTCCTTTATGGTAATGTTTGATTTTTGAATTTTCAAACGTTTTTTCCTGAAAGCAAGCAGTATTTCGAGATAGAAAAGTTCTTCGAAAATCAGCCTGGTTTTTGCTTGACTGATTTCTTCAAATGTATCAGGTCTGTGGATTTTATAGATGGCTTCTTTGATGGCTAAAAGGTTTTCCGCTTCCGTAAGCCATGGCGGCAGCGTCTCTTCAAGATAATCGAGGTAGAGTGTGATACCGTTGTCGATTATTTTCCGCAAACGTTTCTGGAACATACCTTCGGTAAGGGGATAAATGGGAACAATCCTTCCTGTGTGTAGACGTCGTGATTCTTCTTCGCCCATGATTTCGAAATCAGGATGAACCATTTGCTTTCCTTTGTAAAGGGTAACCTCGCCGCTTGCCATTACTGTGTGTCCCTTCTTCAGGATTTTTTTGAGGTATGGCTGCTTAAACCACTGCAGGATTATGATTCCACCGGAATCATCCCTGACCAATGCTGTTTGCATTTCCATCCGTCTCCTGGATTTCCTGGATTCAAAGGATATGATTTCTCCGAGTATTGTTGCTTTTTCTCCGATCTTGGTATCATCGATTTTCAAAATGGTTGATCTGTCCACGTACAGCCGGGGGATATGAAAGAATATATCTCCAATTTCTGTGATATCGAGTTTCTTCAGGAGTTTTTCCCAATGGGGTCCAACGCCTTTAAGGTACTTCACCGTGTAGTTTAGGGGATTTTTGTCTTTTCGTTCCATCTTTTGTGTCTTACATACTCAATGAAGCTTGCCAGATGAAGCCCCTGTCCTTCGAAGTCTTGGTAGTAGGAGGATTGGCACAGTCTGGCGGAGAGGGTGGGATTTGAACCCACGATCCTGATCTCTCAAGATACACGATTTCCAGTCGTGCTCCTTAGGCCAACTCGGACACCTCTCCTGAAGGCACATTGTATCAAGAATCCTGAATATCGTCAAGGGAAAATTTCAGATTGTACATGTGACATATTTTGTAATAGAATAAAAGGTATTGACAAGTTTGTCGATTTGAGTATAATGCATCTGTTTATGAAACGGATACTCTGTATACTTATATTTTACCTGTTTGTTTACTCGTGTGGCGGCGAAGAGCCCGTTTATGATTCTGTCAAGGATGAGTATGTTGTCATTAAAAAACAGGATGCGCTTTTCATTACTGTGTCTGCCGTTGGAGATATTATGATGGGCTCAGATTTTCCAAACACAATACTCCCTCCTGAATCTGGCAAGTACCTCTTTGATGATGTAAAAGATGACCTTAAGGCTGATATTGTATTTGGAAACCTTGAAGGACCTCTGTGCGAGGGTGGATATACGGGGAAGAATACAAAGAGTGGCCGCTCTTATGCCTTTAGAACACCACCAAAGTTTGCCAGGAATCTTCTTGATGCAGGTTTCAACTGTTTGAGCCTTGCAAATAATCATGCACGGGATTTTGGCAGCAATGGGATTTCATCTACGATGAGAGTTCTTGATAGTCTTGATATCGAGCATTCCGGACCAATTGGTGATATCGGGGTTCTTGAAATTAAAGGAATTACGGTAGGACTGATTGCATTTTCCACGTATGGCAGTTCGTACAATATTCTCAATGAAAGCGTTGCGTATTCAACCATTCGTGCACTGAGTGATAGCTTCGATATTCTGATTGTATCCTTTCATGCAGGAACAGAAGGCACGAAAGCGCTTCATACGAGAAATACATTCGAATATCTTTATGGTGAAGCGAGAGGAAATGTAGTGAAGTTTTCGCATAAAGCAATTGATAATGGAGCTGATCTCATTTTAGGGCATGGACCCCATGTTCCCCGTGGATTGGAGACCTATAAAGACAGGCTCATTGCATACAGTCTTGGGAATTTTGTAGCTTACGGAAGATTCAGTCTTAAGGGAGCAACAGGGAAGAGCCTTATATTGAAAGTGAAATTGGATGAGGAAGGTTCATTTGTTGACGGAAAGATTATCCCCATTGATATTAAACGACCGGGTATTCCCTTTGTTGATCCCGACCACTACACAACGAACCTTGTCAGAGAACTTTCTTATGAGGACTTTAATGAGAATGCACCAATAATCGATGAAGAAGGAAACATTACCAAAAGGGAAAGGGAAGGGAAGGAAGTGGAAGAAACTGATCTGGACTGACAGATTTTTGTAAGGCATTCCTGAGTACGTACTATTCAGAATTTTACACGGTTTTCAAATTAACGGTAATTTCAAAGGTGGTAAAAAGTGGTTTCAGATAAACCATTCCAACTGATCAATGGTGAAATTTTCCTTACGGAAGATAGAATTGTGAAGGGAACAATCCTCATTGAAAATAGCACAATAAAGGACATTGATCTTGGAAATGTGAGGCATGGTTCTTTTGACACCATTGATATTAACGGGAAAATGGTCATTCCTGGCTTTATTGATTCACATACTCACCTACTTCAGGAGGGGATTAACATGACCAGACCAGACCTCTCCAATGCGAAAAGTCCGGAAGAACTGCTTGAAATGGTCAGAAGTGTTGTAAAGCAGTACGACAGAGGGGAAGTAATTATAGCAAGTGATTTTGATGAGAGTAGATGGAAGGAAAACCAAATTCCTGAAAAAGAAATATTGGACAGTGTAGCCCCCACTCATCCCCTGATCATTCGAAGGATCTGCGGACATATTGCAGTTGCCAACACGGAGGCTTTAAAAAGAATTCCAGATACATGGAAGGGTGTTGATAGAAAAACAGGTATTATGAAAGAGGATGTTCCTTTGAATCTCTCCAGGATCTTTCCACCGGATGAAAATAAAGTGAGGGAAGGATTGAAAAAGGCTATTAAGAAAGCCAACAGTCTTGGCATCACTTCCATTCATGAGATCGTTAAGTTGCAGTCTGCCAAATTCTATGAAGAACTTTCCGATGATGAATTGACATTGAATGTACAATTGTACATCCCGGTTGATGACCTTGGTGGAGTCAGACAGCCCGATTTTCAATTCACCAGGATCCGGTTTGGTGGCGTGAAAATCTTTGCCGATGGTTCCATAGGAGCACGAACCGCTGCGAATACGTTTGCATACAGGGATTGTCCAGATAACAAAGGTAAACTCATGCATTCCGAACAGACACTGGAAAAATTCGTCAAGGATGCGGAGGAATCAGGGATTCAATTGATGATTCATGCAATTGGGAATAGGGCAATTAGGCAGGTCCTTGATGCGTTTTGTAAACATGTGAAAAAAGGAAATCCTTGCCGGCACCGCATCGAGCATTGTGAGCTCATTGATGAATGCGACATTAAACAAATTGAAAAACTCGGTATTGTTGTTTCAATGCAACCGAATTTTATTTTTCTCTGGTCACAGCACGGTGGTATGTATGAACGTGTTCTTGGTAAAAGATACAGGACAAACAACCCGGTTGCACTCTTAAAAAACAGGGATATAATTGTAGCGTTTGGTTCCGACTCAATGCCACTTTCACCATTACTGGGTATTGAGGGAACGGTTACCGCTCCCTTCGATTGTCAGAGAATGAGAATGGAAGAGGCAATTGCGTGTTATACAAAAAACAGCGCAATTGCCGGATTTTCTTTTGATAACGAGGGAGAGATCAAGGAAGGAAAAGATGCAAATCTTGTTGTCTTCGATCCAGAATCAAAGGAGGTTTGTCAAACGTTTTACGAGGGATGTTGTGTGTTTACTGTTTAGTTTTATACTGAGAATTTTTCCCTCAACGTAATGTAACTTAAGTATTCCTCA
>CBDUQV010000148.1:0-5485 GCA_965369615.1 uncultured bacterium
CATCTACAAAGTATACATTTATTCCTTTATCTGTTTCTTCCGCATATATCGTGCCTATCCTTTCTTCATGGGTGTACCGTGAGAATGTCTGGATAAAAAGGGATAGATATATAAAAGAGATAGAAAAGGAAAAAATTATCAGAAAGATTACAAGGGAAGAAAAAAACCTTTTTATTTTCATTTTCCTTTTTGCTGTTCTCACAATAGTAGTTATCAGTATACATAAAGAAATAAAGAGAAATAGGATACCTGTAATTACTGTTACGACAGAAAATTTATCCACGGCTCGACTCTATAGTCAGATTGAACATCTGTCAACATAAAATATGGGTTCTGTAGGATTGTTTAATTTTCAAGAAAGAAGTTGACACTGGTTTGGAAGTATAATAGACTACAGCATCAATAAAGAGGCAGGAATACAATATCTACAGGGGGAAGAAAAATGCGGACAATTATACTACTATTTTGTATCATAGCAATTTCTGTTGCCGTATTGGCGGATGATGGGAAAGAAGCTCTGCGAGAAACGGCCCGATTAGGCAGTGCAGAATATAACATTTCCATTCGTTTTCTTCAAGATGATATCTGGGAGCTTACCCCGGGTGAACGCGATGAAAAGATGGCAAACCTCTCAAAGGATTTGGACAAGGGAGCCCTTTCTCCTTTACACCTCTATGAACTCCTTCAGCTCTTAAATATGGAAGGAAAGCAAGAAGACGAGAAAAAAGTCATCGGAGCTCTTTCTGTGCTTATTGAAAGCATCCGTGCAAAAGATCCCCAGAATCATGAAGCAATGCTCGTTTATGCAAAATTGAAACAGTGGCATGGAGACAACTCCGGTTTGCTGACCCTCCTCTCAGACTCAACCTTGCATGACGAAACATACATCTCGTTGTTGTTAGAATTGGCACATGTACACATGGGGAATGCAGACTATGAAAACGCAGAGGATATTGTTGACCATATTCTGAGGTTTGATTCACTGAATGCTGAAGTACTGGCAACGAAAACATTGATACGAGCAACCTCAAAACTGCTAAAGCTACTTGATGAAGAGTTAGCAGAATTCAGTAACATGGTTGCTCAAGCTCCATCAGAGCATCGTCTCGGTATAGCCATTGCTAACATCAATATGGTCTTTGATAGTATCAATTTTGCACCTGCACAGCAAGCAATTGAGCTTGAACCCGGTGATTTCCGGTATACTTTCATGATTGGCGCAGTGCAGGAATTTATTGTGTATTTGCACTATCTCATGTTACTGGGTACATGCGAGCCGGATGATCATTTTCCGGATTTCACTCAGGAAACAGTGGATTTTCTTAGTGAAATTAAGTCGTACCTTGATAGTGCTCTGAAAAACAAACCGAATGGTGATATTGATGCTTATATGGTAATGGCGATGTACCATCTTGTATTGAAGGACTTTGAAAAAGCGAAGGAATTTGCCAGACAGGCAATTGAAACAAGGCCAGATCTTGATCAGTCCTATGATGCCCTTATTACCATAATTAATTTTCAGCGAATGGTCATTGATGACGATTCTGAAGCTGGTTTTCTTGAAAGCATTGAGGTACTTGAGAAGAAGAAGAATCGAAAAACGCTCAACCTTGTGGATCGTCTTATGTTTCTGCACCCATTGATCTTTGATGGAAAATATGAAGAAGTGCTTACCCGTATCGATGCAATAAAGAAGGACTTTTGCGGTAACAATCAACTGCTCCTTTTTGAAAGTGGTGTCTATTTGCGGATGGATGCATTGGACAAGAGTCTGGATGTCCTTGTAACACTGCAACATCTTGATCCAAATAATGTGGATATCTGGTACAATCTCGGGCTTTGCTTTTATTTAAAATCAGATTTTGATAAAGCATTGGTGCACCTGAATCATGCATTACTCATTGCTCCATCTGACGAGGATGTGTTAATGCTCATTAACAAAGCGAAATCGTCACGGTGATACTGACCATATATTCAGTAAGTGCATTTTCGCTCGTAGTCTTTTTGCTTGCAATTAATCGAATTGTGTGATATAAAAATGTAAACGTATGTCAGTTTTATAATCCTGAGATATAAGATAATGCCCAGTGGAAAAGTTAAAACCGGAATTGATATTCTCCAGAGGGATGGTTTTAATTGTTTCAAGAATGAGAAAGTTGGGCTTATCGTTAATCCTTCTTCTACCAATAGTAGTCTTGAAAGCACACTTTCAGTATTCATAAAAAATAAGGTTAAGATAACAGCTCTCTTTGGACCTGAACATGGACTGCGGGGCGAGGAACAGGACCAGGAAGAATGTATAGGTTTTATGGATGAGAAGTGTGGAGCACCCATTTACAGTCTTTACGGTAGGCATCTTTCTCCACACAGGGGAATGTTGAAAAATGTAACAACACTTGTTTTTGATATTCAATGCATTGGATCACGATTTTACACTTTCAAGTGGACGCTCTTCCTTGTTCTGCAAAGAGCAGCGCAATTTGAGAAAAAAATGATTATACTGGACAGACCAAACCCGATAAATGGAATTGAAATTGAGGGTCCCATGCTTGAGCATGATTATGAATCCTTTGTTGGATTATTTCCAATTCCAGTACGTCATGCAATGACTATCGGAGAACTTGCTCTGCTCTTCAAAGAAGAGTTTAGTATAGGAGTTGAGCTGGACATAGTGAAAATGGAGGGATGGCAGAGGGAATTGTGGTTCGATGAAACAGGATTGCCCTGGATTGCACCATCGCCAAATATGCCCACCATCGATACAGCAATTGTTTATCCGGGGATGTGTCTTATCGAAGGAACAAATATATCAGAGGGGAGAGGCACAACAAAACCCTTTGAATACTTTGGCGCTCCCTGGTTTGATTGCGATTTGATATTGGAAGAAATCAGGGAATTACCGGGTTGTAAACTCAGACAAATATGTTTTAAACCCCAATGGGGAAAATATGAAGGAAAACCATGCGCGGGTTTTCAGTTACATATTACCGATAGAGATGCATATAAACCGGTAAAATCAGCTATTGAGATTATTCGCGTAATTTACAAGACTCATCCTGAGGATTTCGCATGGCGGCAGCCGCCCTATGAATTCGAGGAGGAAAAGCTTCCATTTGATATACTTATTGGAAATCATGTAATCAGAGAGATGATTGAAAAGGGAAGCTCCACCGACACGATCGAGAAAGCCTGTAATAAAGGGATTGAAGAATTCATAGGGACCAAGAGCAAATACGAGCTCTATAAATAATCGAAATTGAACAACTGTGTTTCATATCAATCCTGCGTTTTCTGTCTGAACAGATATGGATGAAACGGTGCTCCTTGCAGCGGGAGAGGGAACGAGACTCAAACCCATCACGCAGTTTTACCCCAAATCACTTCTTCCCGTTTTATCAGTACCCCTGCTTGAAAATATAATTTATTCACTGAAAGATCAGGGTATTAGAAAGGTACATATAAATGTTTATTACCTCAAGGAGAAGCTCATTCATTTTTTACGAAGAAATGATTTTGGGGTCAAAATAAATATTTCCGAAGAAAGCCGAATTCTTGGAACTGGTGGAGGAATCGGGAGAATGAGAGACTTTATTAAAGCTGATGATTTTGTTGTTCATAATGGTGATATTGTTACTGATATAAGAATCAGGGATGCGCTCGAATTCCACCTGAAAAACAGAGCAATTGCAACCCTTATTGTAGAATTGAGAAAGGGAACAAAGGATGTTCAGCTAACTCGCTATGGAAAAATTGTTGATATTGCAGGAAGATTGGGAAAGAAGGGCAAAGGATTGAAGTTGTTTGGATTTACCGGAATAGCAATTGTTAACAAGAGGATTTTCAATTTTCTACCACGGAATGCATTTCATGATATCATCGCAACGTATGCGGAACTAATAGCTCATGGTGAACCTATATACGCTTTTAAATCACACAATCATTACTGGCTTGATATTGGCACGAAAGAGCGCTATCTGCAGGTTCACAAGGATATCCTTGTGAACAAGAAAAATGTTTTTTCCAGGATGCCCTCTGATGACTCGACGATTTTCATTGGGGAAGGTTCGCGCGTTAGCAAAAAAGCAGGCCTTTCGGGTTTTGTATCGATTGGAAAACATTGCATTGTGAGCGACCATGTGAAACTTGAGAATTGCATTGTATTTGACAATGCCCGGTTAGGTGATGGAGAAAAATACAGGAATTGCATTATCTCAGAGAATTTTGTTGTGAGAGCGGATAACGATGAAAGAACAGAGAAAACTTCAATTAATTGAAGGTGTCAATCAACTCTTAGATAAAAAGCATTTACTCCGGGTGAAACAGAGTGCGGGGATTACGTATTTGCCAGGGGGTTCTGACAGGTTTTTTTTCCGCCTGATCGATAAAGGATCTCTTATTATTATGATTACCCCCACCAAAAAGGAAGTGAGAGAATATATCTGTATACAAAAACATCTTTTGAAAAGTGGTGTTGGTGTTCCCGAAATCTATGCATGGGACAAAGATGCAAAGATGGTAGTAATGGAGGATGTTGGAAAAGAAAGCCTTTTCAGGATTATGAGCAGGAATAAAGGTAAAAAAACTATTGAGCAACTGTACAAAACTATTATTGAAAATCTCATTCTCCTGCAGGTGAAAGGAAACGCTGGCATTGAGCGATGTAAACCCGTTTATAAAAGGGTTTTCGACTACAGCGTATTACGATGGGAATCGGATTATTTCAGGGAGGCTTTCCTTGAAAACCAGTGCGGATTTTCCAAACAGGAGACAAAGGCGCTTGAAAATGATTTTCACAAGTTGGCACTATCCCTGGCACATGAACCAACTTTTTTCATGCATCGGGATCTTCAGTCAACAAACATCTTCTTAAAAAATGGTTTTGTGAAGTTCATTGATTTTCAGAGCGCCCACAGAGGGCTCCTCACGTACGATATTGCCTCGCTCCTGAGAGATTCGTATGTCAGCCTCCGGCGGAAGATGAGAGAGTCCTTGCTTGTTCATTACCATTCGTTGCTTCAAGAGTATGTCGATGATTATAGAAACTTTCAGGTATTCCGGAGAATATATATAGTTACTGCAATCCAGAGAAATATGCAGGCGCTCGGTGCGTTTTCCTTTTTGTCAAAAACCAAGAAGAAAAAGTGGTTTCTTAATGCAATACCACAGGGAATAAAATACCTCCAGGAAGGACTGGATGAGATAGGAGTGTACAGGGATTTGAGAAAGTTTGTCAATTCGTCAAGGGTGAAAGAATGCGTGAAGTTGATCAATTCATTGAAGAAAAAATAGAAGAGGGTTACTTCCCCGGCTGTGTGCTCCTTGTTGGCAACAGGGAAGAGGTGCTTCATCATAAGGCATATGGTTTTTCTGAGATCATTCCAGCGAGAAGAAAAATGCTTGAAGATAGTATCTTTGATATTGCTTCGATTACGAAACCTGTTGCTACTACTACGGCTACGTTGCTTCTCATCGATGAAGGCACAAT
>CBDUQV010000149.1:0-5461 GCA_965369615.1 uncultured bacterium
ACAAAGGAGAACCGATGAAAAAGCTGGTTCTATTATTAGTCGGAGGGATAATCTTCTCCCTTCCCTTTCAACTATGTTTTTCTCAGGTTGTTGTTGACCCCACATACTCAGTGGATAATTTACGATTTTCAACAATTGATAGCTTTGATGTTGTAGAATTAACGGGGTGTGATTTCCATACTGATGAAGTGGGTAAGCCCATGCTCCCGGTTCAAGAATTACAGATACTCCTACCGAAGGATGCCAAACCCGAAAGTATTAGTATTATTTTCATAGACAGTGTTCAGGTAGAAGGGGAGTTTTATATTTACCCTACTCAGCCACCACCTATACTTGATGGTAGTCTGCCCCCTCCTTTTGAAGAACCTGATAGTGCTGTTTATAATTCTGACACTCTCTATCCGGGAATCGTTTGTAAAATGGGAACTTCGGGTTATATGAGCGGGTATAAAATATTGCGTATTCTCATATATCCGCTTCAATATCGTCCCCTCTCTAAAAGACTCTTTCTTTATAACGAGATTCAATTGAATATTGAGTATTCTCCTTCTATAGATTTATCATTACCAATACATAGAAGGAGCGAAAATGCTCAAAAAGCTGTTGAAAATTATATTAAGGCGCTTGTTGTAAATCCTGAAGCAATCGAGGAATTTTATGGAAGCCTTGGTTTTCCTTTAAAAAGTTTTGAACAGATTGGTAAGTTAGATATAACGGATTTACCATCTTTGCAAGGGGTTCCTGTAGATTATGTCATTGTTACACCGGATGAATTTATTCCTGTTTTTGAACAACTTGCAGAATGGAAAACAAAGAAAGGCATTGTAACAATTGTGCGGTCAAAAGAAGAGATAATTAATTACTATTATGGATGTGACGATGCAGAAAAGCTTAGAAGTTTTATTCAGGATTGTTACAGTTTATGGGGTACTATTTATGTGCTTATTGCTGGTGATGGTGATGTGATGCCCATTCGGTATGGTTTTCCGGGTATTTACGTTCCTGGGCCAACCGATCTTTATTTTGCGACTGTTGAAGGAAACTGGAACGCAGACGGTGACTATATTTTTGGTGAATATCCTGTAGATGAGCTTGATCTATACTGGGATGTTTGGATAGGAAGGGCTCCTGTCTCGACTCTTCAAGAAGCAGAACTTTTTGTGAATAAGGTCCTTTTCTATGAGAAAACACCAGAGACAGATTATCTGAAAAAGATGTTACTTCTTGGCTCTTCATTTGGTCATTACTTTGATGGACAGGGTGCTAAGAATAAAGAAGCCCTACAGTCATACCTTGGCACCCTTATAGAACATCTCTCTGTATGGAAAATGTATGGGCCAATAAGTGGTGATGGATGGAATGGCAACGAAGAACTCACAGTTGAAAATATGTTTAACAGAATGAATGAAGGTTATCATTTTATTAACCATATGGGTCATGCTGGTGCATATGTTATTGATGCTGGGGTTTATACATATGGTGGCTGGTACGGGATTAAAGAGGCAAGTGATCAGATAAATACTAATAAATATTCAATTTTCTGGTCAGTTGGATGCGGACCTAATCCTTTTGATTATGAGTCTATAGCTGAAGTTTTAGTTAATAATCCGAAGGGAGGTTGTATTGCATTTGTAGGAAACACAAGGACTGCTGCAGGGATAGAATGGCAAGAGAAAAAATTCTGGAGCGGTATTTTTACAGATTACTACAAACTTGGATGGGCATTTTCAAGGACCACAGTGCCAGGGTTCCACTATGAAATTCGGAATATGAATCTTCTCGGTGATCCGGAAATGCCAGTCTGGACATATAACCCAAAGCCTCTTCAAGTTATAAAACCTGATGAGATTGTTGGACTTGGAACTCACACAATCCAAATTAAAGTTATGGACCCAACTAGTCCAGAACCTCAACCAATTGAAGGTGCTCTTGTCTGTTTATTGAAAGGCGATGAAGCTTTTGGTTCTAAAGAAACAGACATAAATGGAGAAGTAACATTTTCATATAAACCAGAGTCAACAGGGGAAATATTGGTAACGGTGACTGCACATAATTTTTTCCCTTATGAAGGAGAAATAAGAGTTTTACCAACAGATGAACCATATATCTGTTTTGATTCCGAGATTCTTGATGATGATAATACTGGCAATAGTACTGGCAATGGCGATGGTGTTGTAAATCCAGGTGAAACCGTAGAAATGCATATTATATTGATAAATAATGGATTAGAAATTGCACAGAGAGTGAAAGCGACACTTTCTCTTGCACCTGGTCCAGTTCCACCACCTGTTGAGATAATTGTGAATGAACAAAAGTATGGTGACATACCGCCGGAAAATTCAGCGCAATCCTTTTACCCTTATGTATTTAGGGTGTTACCAGAATGTGAGTCGGGTTATGAAATAAATTTTCAACTAAAAATAAATGAAGGTCCAATAGAGCGATGGGCAGATAATTTTGTAGTGAAGGTATTAGCAGATTCGCTTTTCCATACAAGGCACATTGTTACAATAAATGATGTTAATGGGAACGGAATTCTTGATCCGAATGAAGAAGTTTATATTGATTCACTTGAAATGACAAATTATGGACAGGGTGGAGCAGACGATGTAGAAGCAACATTAACGCCGGAAGTTTCTGGGATTACAATGATTAAAGATTACTGTTTTATTGGTGATGTTCCTGGATATTCATATGTAACTATTCCACCAGAACTTGAACCTCATTGTTTTGTCTTTAAATGCGACCCTGTTCCAGCGGAATTTAAGTTCACGTTAACATTAACTGATAGATTCGGCAGGGAATGGAAGCAAATAATGGACCTTTCTACGCCTTATCCCCCTGATGTAATCTGGTCCGATCTCTTTGGACAGGATTTCTGTAGCATTGACTGGAAATTTGTCAATAATGCAAAAGACCCGGATATATGCGGTTATAATATCTTTCGTAGTTTTAGCGAAAGCGGTACTTTTCAGAGAATAAATTCTTTACCCGAAGTAAATGTCTCTACATATAATGATATTCCTTTGTTTTTAGAGACCGAATACTGGTATAAGGTTCGATCTGTTGATACATCTGGTAATGAGAGTGACGATTCGCCTGTTTTCCACTTGAAAACGAATCCTGCTTTTCAAATTGGATGGCCAAAAATCTTTCCAAAACCTACCGATGGGAACTGGAGTTCTGCCAAAGTTGGCGATATTGATGGTGATGGTGATTTAGAGATAGTGATGGGATACAGGAATTATATTTTTGCCTATCATCATGACGGAACTCTTCTAACAGGTTGGCCAAAAGAATTAGATTATGAGAGTTACTCAACTCCTGCACTTGCTGATCTCGATGGCGATGGGACTCTTGAGATTATTTATTGTGGGGGAGAAAACGAAAGCTTATATGTATGGAAACACAATGGGCAGAACTTTTCTAATCAATGGCCTCTTTGGTTTGAAGGTCAATATGTGAAAGGTTCACCATTGATTGCTGACTTAGAAAGCGATGGGATAATTGAGATTATTGTATGTGTAGGTAATAAAGTTTACGCATATCATCCTGATGGTTCACTTGCTTCTGAAAACTGGGGACAAGTTGCAGTTGATGGCACTATTGATAGTCGTTTTGTTCCATCAATTGCGGACCTTGACGGAGACGGAATTTATGAGGTTATTTTAGGAAGCTTTGACTGGAATTTGCATAGTGTGTATATCAATGCTTTTGACCATACTGGTAACCTTGTTAATTGTGGCAATTGGCCTTTCGTATTTGATGTTGGAGCCGGCAATAATGGCTCAATAGTATCACCTCCATCAATTGCGGATTTTGACAATGATGGAAAACAAGAAGTTGTTATAGGGAGTGTGCAACCTGGTAGAATTTTTCTATTAGATAATAATGGAGATGAGTTGTGGCAAATCACTTGCGGTGATCTCGTTAGTTGTGCACCTGGAATAGTAGATTTTAATAATGACCATAAATTAGACATCTTTTTCGTTGATTTTTATGCTCACGGATGGGCAGAACGTGCCGATTTACATGTAGTGGACTACCAGGATGGTAACGAGTGGTTGAGAGTTTCTTTTGACTATGTTATTCGTTCTTCACCTGTTTATGACGGTGAAAATATCATTGTTAAAACAAGTGATGGAAAGGTACATTTCTTTGACAAAGAAGGAACTGAGGAGTTAGGTGCACCTTTCTACGATGGGCAACGTGGAGATAATTATTCAACCCCAACTGTAAGTGATATTGACCTTGATGGTGATATGGAAGTTATCTATTCCGGCAGTGATAAGAGAATGTATGTATGGGATGCTTCCGCAATAATGAATCAATCGACTGCTGTGTGGAGTATGTTCAAACACGACAATTGGAATACAGGCAATTATGATTTTGTGGTTCCTGAAACATACAGCACAACGGATGAACTGGCAACTGCATACAACAATCAGAGGAAGATAACTGATAAAGAGGAAATTAGTGTTGTCTATTCTTCACTGGATAAAGTATTCTTCTCAACTGCACAGGATGGAAATCAACTTGGGCAGAGGTGGATTATTGGTAATGGTAGATTTCCAGCACTTGCGAGATATTCTGATGCTACTGGCATAGAGAAATTCCTTGGAGCAGTATGGGTGAATGGTTGCTGTTTGGACTTCTCACGTTATACGAAAACTACCGGATGGAGCGATCCACATCACCTCGTCGAAATTGTGGGCGTGGAAATCCACTATTCACCCCCCTCCTTGATAATTGACGATCTTGGATTCGGACATCTTGCATGGGAGAAAATCACAGAACCTCTGCATTATCCTGGAGATATTAAGTACGAATTGCACTATTCCAAAATTAATGCGGGATTAGAACAGCCTGTTTTCATAGAGGATGAGATACTTGATGAAGCAACGGAATATGTAAATGAATGGATACCAGGATATGTTTCAGCCTCTCTCGATTTGGATGATAATAATAATCCAGTTGTTGCCTGGTCAAGGATGATTGGGGAGGGAAAGAATATTGTCTATTTCAAGCAGAAAATGGGTGAAGAATGGCCTGAGGAGCCCTACGTTGTATCAGCACCTGGTGAGGTGTCCCTGCATCCCTTCTGTGATGTACACGAAGGAGCTATTCATGTAGTTTGGGAGGTCTGGGATGATGATACAACAATCAAGTATAGAAAGCGAGATTTAGCGGGATGGAGCGCTATAGAGGTAGTAAGTGATCCAGCATTAACCTCAAGGAATCCTCAGATACTCAATGGCGCAATCTGTGTTTATTCAGAGGTACCTCAGATCCAGCCAGACCATAGTTCAAATGTTGTGTACAGGAAGAGATTTCCCAATGGGCAGTGGCGTTCTTCCCATGCAATAGAAATTACCTCTTGCCTTTCAGAGTATCCTCAGAGTTATTTTGAGGAGAGAAGTGGCTTGGAGATTCTCCACACGGTCTGGACAGAAGGAAGCGC
>CBDUQV010000150.1:0-5453 GCA_965369615.1 uncultured bacterium
AGGAAATTGAAACAGTCCGATCTGAGCTTACCGTTCCGCTTATTGCAAAGGAGAAAATAATTGGAGTGCTCAATGTTGAAAGCGATAAACCCAATGCATTTTCCGATGACCACCTGGAGTTACTGACTGCCTTTGCAAATGAACTGGCTATAGCGATTGATAATGCCCGGTTATATCAGGAGTCCCAGGAGAGGACAGCACAACTTGAACTCATTAACAGGGTCACAAAGGAGCTTGGGTTAACGCTTGATATTGACAGTCTGTGCATGAGATTATGTCAAACAATTCAGGGAAACTTCTATTACGACTACTCATTTCTATTTTTGTTGGATGAAGAAAAGGAAAACTTTGTTTTGAAAGGGTATGCGGGTGCTCCCATTAAGGTGACTGATTACAAACAAAGCGTAAGGGAAGGTTTGCTGGGACAATGCTACAGAGACAGAAAAAGCCTCCTGGAAAACGATTCACCGAGCAAGAGGGTTTTTAAGGCAAAGTTTCCTGATACGACGAATATTCGGTCTGAGATGCATATCCCTCTTGTTTCAGGAGAAAAGGTTCTCGGTGTGCTTTCGCTTGAATCAAGGACAAAAAATGTATTTACCGAATGGGATCTTGTGGCGATGGAAACTATTTCAGAGCATATTGTGTCATCTTTGGAAAATGCAAGGCTCTATACTTATCTCAGGCAGAGTCTTGGGGAGCTCTCCGGTGTTTACGAGATAGGTGTCAGCATTTCTTCTTCAAGAAACCTTGACGAGTTGCTTGAGAAGATGTACAGGAGAACGAGCGTCATGACGGGAGCAACAACATTTTATGTTGCACTGTACAACGAAAGAGAGGACACGGTTCGGTTCGAGCTGGATTATGAGGAGGGTGTGAAAAGATCAAAAGAAACATTCAAACTTAATGAAATTGGTGGGTACACGGGCTGGATTCTGAAGAATAACGCAGCGATCCTGGTGAAGGATTTCAAGAAGGATACGGGAAAGTATCCTGTTAAGCCGGTTTTTGACGGAATGAGAATGAAATCATACTTGGGTGTTCCAATTCGATATGAGGAAGGGGTGATTGGAGTGCTCTCTCTTCAATCGCTTAAACCTTACGCTTTTGATGAATCCACACTGAGACTTTTTACCACGTTTGCAAATCAACTCGGTGTTGTTATAGAAAATGCACGGCTCTTTACCGAGATGGATGTTGTGTTGAAAAAGCTTGAGCACAGCTATGATGAGACCATGCGGTCTTTGGTGTCTGCTCTTGATTTTAGAGAACGGGAAACCAGATACCATTCAGTTCGAGTTGCGCTCTACGCTGTTGAGCTTGCAAAACAGTTCAATGTTTCTGAAGATGAGCTTAAATTCGTGTACTGGGGCGGCATATTGCACGATATCGGAAAAATTGGTATTCCTGATGAAATTCTACTCAAACCAAGTGAACTGGACAGAGAGGAATGGAATGAGATTAAGAAGCATCCTAAAATCGGATACGAAATCGTAAAGGATATTAACTTCTTGAAAGATGCAAGTGCAGTTGTTCTTTACCATCATGAGTGGTGGAATGGTAAAGGATACCCCTACGGCAAAAAAGGAGAGAAGATCCCGATCTTTGCAAGGATATTCAGTGTTGCTGATGCTCTTGATTCTATGACATCGAAGAGACCGTACCGGGACGCAATCTCTTTTCGGGATGCGCAGATGGAGATTATCCGTTGCTCAGAAACTCAATTCGATCCAACAGTCGTTACTGTTTTTTCTTCTTGTCCAATACGGTTCTGGGAGAGAATAAAACGTTCAGCCCCGTTTAAGGTGCGATACGGTATTCCTCATCTCAAGAAATCCTATACACCAAAAAAGTGAATAAAATAGAGTACGGAGCGATTTTTGGTTCGATTCAGCAATCACTATTCCTTTATCGGAAAAGAAGAATAATTTCGTCCGTTCTTTTTTACCTTTTTGTCTCACTTTCAATTTTCCTTGGAGTTATGTTTTCTTTCCTCCTGCTTGATTACGTTTTTTGTGCCGGGAATACGTTGCTCTTCATTGCGAGGGTTATTCTGGTTGTGCTCCCCCCGATAACCATTTTTTTACTTGCGGGAGAAATACTGGCTATTCGAAGCATTCACTCAATAGTGAGTATTGTTGAAAAAGCATTTCCTCTTTTTAAGGGAAGACTCTTTGGAGCAACCGAGTGTTCTCCTCATGATCCGCTCTTCTCGCAGGACCTTGTATACGAAAATGTGTACGATACTGATAGAGTTTTGCGAACATTACCTCCTGTGCCTATCCTGATATCGAGACATGATAAGGTTTTCAGGGTTTTCTATATTCTGTTCATTATTGCACTCCTTTGTGTCAATTTATTTCCGTCAGTATCCGGTTCAGCGTTTTCACGCTTGTTTTCAGGAAGGAACCTGTTGCCATCTTGCTTCGTTGTGGCGCCCGGAAATAGCTTTGTGGAGAAGGGGAAGGACCTTGAGGTTACCCTGGAGAGTTTCTTTGGACGTATTAGGGGGCCAAGAATTATCTTGGAGAAGTCTGAGATTGTGCTCCACCGGGAATCAAGAAATCTCTTCAGGGGGAAAATTATAACCATCGATACTTCATGTGTCTATCATCTTGCATTCTCCGATACCTTTTCACCGTCATATACAATACATGTTGTAGAGCATCCTTACCTTGAGGACATACGATTCACACTCCACTATCCATCTTATACACAAGAAGGTGATTACGAAACGGATGAATTCGATCTGTATGCACTCAAAGGAACAAGGATTGAGTTTATTGCTATGAGTACACAACCCCTTAAAAGCGCTCAACTCGTTTATGATGATTCAACAAAAACTGAATTACAGGTTGACAATAAACAGGTCACCGGGAATTTTACTGTTGACACAACCCGATCATTCACCATTGAGCTGTTGAGTCAACAGGGACTCAGGAATTCTGAAACATCTTTGTTCCGGATATTCTCTTTTGATGATGAGTATCCTTCTATTGAAATTATCAGTCCGGGAGAGGATGTGGACCTGCCTGAAGAACTGGCAGTTGACCTGGTGATTTCCGCACGTGACGATTATGGTATCGGGAAGATTTTGCTTGTATGGGAAAAAGAAAATGAGAAGCATTCCATAGTGGTTGCATCGAACTTGAAGAGGCGAAGCGGGGAGTATGCATTCAGGTGGGACTTAATGAGCATGCCGCTGTTTCCCGGTGATACCCTCAGATACTATGCAGTAGTGTACGATAACGATGTCGTATCGGGACCAAAATCAGGTCGGACAAAAACCTATACCATACGTTTCCCCACTGCAGAGGAGATATATAAAGAGGTTGCAGGTGGTGGAGAAAAGGTTCAGGAATCATTCAAAACCGGATCAAATGAACTGGAAAAACTGAAGGAAGGGCTTAAAGATCTTGAGCGATCATTGAGGGAGTCACGGACACTTACCTGGGAAGAGAAGAAAAAGGCGGAAGAAATTATTAAAAGAGAAAAAGAGTTGCTTGAGAATATTGAGCAGGCAAGAGAAGAGATGAAGGAGCTCACGGAACGCATACAGGATGCATTCCTGAGCAATCCTGAGATACGCGAAAAACTCAAGGAAATCGCGCGTTTAATGAGGGAAATAGAAACTGAAGAAATTAAAAAGCATATGGAGGAGTTGAAAAAAGCACTGAAAAAAATGGATAGATCAGCAATGCTTAAAGCAATGGAGAAGATGATTCTTTCCCAGGAGGAGATAAAAAAGAAATTAGAGAGAACAATCGAAATGTTGAAAAGAATTGCGCAGGAAGCGAAGTTTGAAAAAATTGTTAAAAAGGCGCAAGAACTCAAAGAAGAGCAGAAGGGAATCAATGAGGAGATGGAAGGTCGGAGCGGAGAGGAACTAAAAGAGCTGCTGTCTTGTGAGAAGGAGTTGGAAAGCGAGCTTGGGAAATTGAAAGAGGAGATGGAAGATCTTGCTAAGGAACTGGGTTTAAGTGATTCTACTGCTCAAGGATCACTTGAGGAAGCATCGGAGATTGCATCAGAACTTATGAAAAAAATGGAACAGACACAGGGGACGCTGTCAGACGGAGAGAAGTCGCAATCCCTTTCGCTCGGTCAACAAAATGAGGAAATGCTTTCAGAGATGACCAGTGTTCTGTCAGCAGGTTTCTCGAGTATGCTTTCACAGAGAAGGAAGAATATGGAGGCGGCAATTAATGCATTGATTGATGATATTATCTTTCTCTCGTTTGAAAGCGAGAAAACAATGCATGGAATTACAGCTAACGAAAGCAAAGAGGATATTCTCGCGCGCGGGGATGGAATTGGAGATGGTATCAGCAGGGTACGCAAAAAAATAGATGTTTTGCAGAGCAAGAATCCGTTCATTTCTGAAATTGTCGATGAAGAACTGGTCAGGGCGACCCGTAACATTCAAACTTCAACGGAAAGCCTTCTGAAAAACAACCAATCCGGAGGAGTACTGTATGCAAAACGGGCAATGAAGTCTCTGAATCTTGCTGCACTTGAGCTCATCGAGAGTAAGAAAAATCTTCCGAGTGGAGGGAGCGGAAGCATGGCGCAATTGCTGCAACAGCTTCAATCGCTCTCGAGTGGACAGATGCAGATCAATCAGGGAACACAGACACTCCTGCCTCTTGATATCTCAGGAGGGAATATACCCGATGCAATGCAGCGCGAACTCCAGCGATTATCCGAACTCCAGAGTTCTCTTGCAGAACGTCTAAGAAGGATTGAAGAAGGAATTGAGGGAGAGGGAGGAGATGTGCTTGGTGACCTTGGAAAGATTGTAGAAGAGATGGAGGAGGTAGCAGGGGAACTTGGCAGGTACTCTCTTGACAGAGAATTGGTTGAGCGCCAGGAACGTATCCTCTCTCGAATGCTGGATGCACAGCGTTCTGTTCACAAACGGGAAATGAGCAAGAAGAGGCAAGCTGAAGTACCCGATGAAGTAATGGCAAAAAAGCCACTGCCGTTACCCGAAAAACTGAATGAGAAGATTGGAATACGAAAGGATATAATGAGAGAGTTAAAGGAAAACTACCCCACCGAATACCGCGATCTGATCCGCGCTTATTTTAACAGGCTTTTGGAGGAGTAAGAAAAGGGGCTTATTCCCACCCATTTAGAATTACCTTGACTTGAATGTTTGTGTATGCTATAAAATTCATTTGAGCCGGGGTAGCTCAGTTGGTAGAGCACAGGACTGAAAATCCTGGTGTCCGCAGTTCAATTCTGCGCCCCGGCACTTTTTATTTTAGGATTATAAACCATACAACCATTTCACGTTTCCGTTAATCCTTGCTCATAGAATATTGGGAGCGAGGTCTTTGAAAGAAAATCCAGGGCTTTTTTGCCACGGGAGAGAATTACGGAAAAACGTTTGAAATATATTGACATTGCTTTATCAGTGTGCTATATTCGTTCGCTGCTTTAATGGTTTG
>CBDUQV010000151.1:0-5412 GCA_965369615.1 uncultured bacterium
GTCGAATAACCAAAACCTTAGGGAAAAACTGAAGCAGCAAAGAGCAAATAGTAAAGAGCAAAGAGCAACACCTACATCGAAGGAAAAACATCTTAACGAAAGGAAAAAGGCAGCAAAGAGCAAAAAGTAAATAGCAAGGTCAGACAATAAAACCTTGAAGAAGAGGCTAAAGGCAGCAAAAAGCAAAAAATAAAGAGCTAATAACAGAGGGTTTATCTAGAAGGAGGAAGGGTGCTCGGATATAGAAATCTGAAAGTGTGGCAAAAATCTTATGATGTAGCGATGAAAACATTGGTTGTCTACGATGACCTTTCGAAGAAGTCTAAAGCAATCGATATTCTGATGGTGCAGCTTATTCGCTCATCCTCTTCCATCTGTGCGAATATTGCAGAAGGTTATGGTAGCGACACTAATGCTGAATTCGCTCGATATTTAGGAATTGCATATAAATCCGCACTTGAGACGGATAATTGGATTCAGCTGTTAAAAGGTTATCTGAAAAAGCACAAGCAAGAATTTGAAGAGATTGAAAAATATAATGTTGAATGTGTAAAAATGCTTATTGCATTTAAGAAAAGCGTCCAAAGCTCAGAAAAGAAAAAGTGGTTTATTCTGGATAACTAAAACATTTGTTCTTTGCATTCATGTTTGCTGTGCTTTATCAGCTTTTGACTGGCTATTTTCTTGTTTCTTATTGCTATTTGCTGATGTAAGTTGTTGATCTTTGATTTACTATTTACCGTGCTTTATCAGCTTTTGACTGGCTATTTTCTTGTTTCTTATTGCTATTTGCTGATGTAAGTGGAGGGGTGGCCGAGTTGGCTGAAGGCAGCCGCCTGCTAAGCGGTTGTGGGGGTAAAACCTCACCCAGGGTTCGAATCCCTGCCCCTCCGCCAGGCTAAAGGCAGCAAATAGTAAAGAGTAAAAAGCAAATAGAAAATAGACAACTTCGAACGAAAAACACATTGTGGAAAAAGTTAAAGGCAGCAAATAGTAAAGAGTAAAAAAATACTATGCATATAAGTCGTTCAATTATGAATCTTAAAGTCCGACAGTTAAAGTAATATCTATTTATAGTTTCTTTGGATTCCTGTTAATTATATGAAAAAGATCGAGAATGTGCGGGTGAGAATTGCGCCAAGTCCGACGGGCTTCCTGCATGTTGGAACCGCGCGGGCTGCTCTGTATAACTGGCTTTTTGCGCGGAAAAACAAGGGAACCTTCATCCTCCGCGTTGAGGATACTGACCTGAAACGCTCCAGCAAGGAAATGATAGAGTCGATACTGGAGGGGCTCAGATGGCTTGGTCTGGATTGGGATGAGGGACCTTTCTTTCAATCGGAACGGTTTGCAATTTACAGGCAATATGCGGAAAGGCTTTTGAAAGATGGGAAGGCATATTATTGTTACTGTACTCCGCAAGAGTTGGCAGAGCGGAGAGAGAGCGCAAAGAGCGAAAAGAGGGATGTGAAGTATGATCGCCGCTGCCTTGGATTAAGTGATGATGAGAGAAAGAGATTTGAAAGTGAGAAAAGACCACGCGCTCTGCGGTTCAATATTCCTGAAGGAGAAACTGCATTTCAGGACATCATTCACGGTGAAATAAAGAAGAACAATAGGGATATAGAGGATTTTGTGATCATGAAGTCAGACGGCACACCTACCTACAACCTTGCTGTTGTTGTTGATGACTATGAAATGGGGATTACGCATACTATTCGCGGGGACGACCATATTTCCAATACGATGAAGCAAGTATTGCTCTATAATGCGCTCAGTATTTCATCTCCCCGGTTTGCTCATCTTCCGCTCATACTTGGGAAAGACCGGAGTAAACTCTCAAAGCGGCACGGTGCCGTGTCCGTTAGCCAGTACAGGGACGAGGGGTTTCTCTCTGATGCCATGTTTAACTTTCTTGCTTTGCTCGGCTGGAATCCAGGTGATAACAGGGAGATTATGAGCAGGGAGGAGCTACTCGAACAATTTTGCCTTGAACGGGTCAGTAAAACAAGCGCTGTATTCGACCAACAGAAACTCGAATGGATGAATGGTGAATATATCAGCATGATGGATGATGAGGATGTGCTCAAAGCTGTTATTCCTCTGTTGAAAGGTGAGGGTTGGATTGATGAAGGCGCTATCGAACAAAAGAGAACGTTTTTGCTGCATCTTGTTGCTGCTCTCAAACCGAGGATGCGAAAACTGACCGATTTTATGAAATACAGTGTCTATTTCTTCAAAGATGTGGATGCATACGAGCCAAAAGGAGTGAAGAAGCACTTTACTGAGAAGACCCCGGTTCTCCTTGAGGCACTCATAGAGAAACTTGAGGAGCTTTCCGATTTTTCAAAGGAGCATCTTGAGCATGTTCTGAGAGAGTTTGCTGAAAAACGAAATGTCAAGGCTGCTCAGGTTATTCATCCTGTTCGGCTTGCAGTTTCCGGTATGACTGTTGGTCCCGGCATATTTGATATTCTTGAAATTCTGGGAAAAGAATGTGTAATAAATCGCTTGACAAAAGCTATTAATTATATTAAAGTTCTATAGATTACAGTAACTAAGGCGCTATCGTCTAGTTAGGTTAGGACATCTGGTTCTCAGCCAGGGGACTGGGGTTCGAATCCCCATAGCGCTATATTAAGTGAATTCATGAAACGTTGCCTTCTCTTCTGCATTATTTCTGCATTGTTTGTTTTATGTCTGGTATTGTTCCCGGGGTGTGCTGGTGAAGAAGAAGTTCAAATTGAGGAAAAATCGCCAGATCAAAGCGAGGTTCCTGAAGCAAATGAGAACCTTCAAAAAGCGGGGGAAGAGCAATCAGAGGAAACAGGGAAAGATAGGATAATGGAGGAGAAAGTTAATCTTGAGATGGAACCTGCGAAAGACATCAGAGAGGTCAAGAAGGCAATAGAAGAAGAGGGGAAGTAATCATAATTTACTGGGGAGTCGTCTAATGGCAAGACGCGAGACTCTGGATCTCGTTATTGGGGTTCAAATCCCTGCTCCCCAGCCAAATAAATGTTAGACCATAAGGCATATGATATATGCCGCAGTTTAGCGTTTTGATTACGATGGTTCTGCAAAATTCTCAAAAGGAGGTAGGTATGAGGTATTCAAGATACTTATTTCTCATGATTTTGTGTATCTTTGGAGTCGCATCTTTGCTGAGCGCAAAAACACTACTGGGACCATATGCTGCAGCGGAACCCGAGGTAAATCTCCGTTCTTCTACGGTTTATGGGCTGCAGATGAGCTTCGCCATCAAGGATGTCGAGGCTGAACCGCGGCAAACAAAGAATGGGGAATTTATTTTTCTCCATATTCCGGGCGTGCAGTCGATCCTGGATATTGGCAAACCACAACTTCCATGCTATCGGCGATTTATTGAGGTGCCATATGGTGCCGATGTGGTGGTAACCGTGATGGATGTTACGGTAGAGAAAACCACTATTGAGGGTCAGGTATATCCTGCACAGGCACCGGTCCCAAAGATTCCGGGAGCGCTTGAGAGTGCAGAATTCAACTACGATGCAAGTTATTATGAAAGGGATCAGCTCTCCCCAAATTCCGTCGTGCTGGCAAAGGAATATGGTATTGCGCGGGAACACAGGTTATTTGTGCTTGAGATAAATCCTGTCGCGTACAATCCAGCAACGGGTGAGCTTGAAATCAGGACAAAGATTGAGGTTGAGATAACATTCAAACATCCTGATGTTGGGTACACACTCCAAAAGCTCGAGCATTACGGGAATCCTCTCTATGGTAAATTCATTAAGTCACTGGTTATGAATTATGGCACTTTTGAATCGCAGCTTGATTATCCACCATTACCTATTGGATACCTCATTATTGTTTATGATACCTTTGAGAGTAACATAATGCCATTCGCTGAATGGAAGAAACTGAAGGGTTTTTCGGTAACCGTAACGAAAACCTCTGATGTTCCAGGAGGTCCCACAACCACCAATATAAGAAATTATATAATTGATGCCTATAATAACTGGCCAATTCCGCCTCAATTCGTTTTGCTGGTAGGCGACGAAGCTCAAATTCCTGCTTTTACTGGTTCGGAAACAAATCATGTAACGGATCTCTACTATTCTGAAATGGATGGTTCAGGCTATGTGCCGGATTTGTGGATAGGAAGATTCTCAGCAGAGTCCGGGACACATGTCAATGCGATGGTAGAGAAAGTTGTAGATTATGAGAAAGCAGACTGGACAAGCGGTACGGATTGGATAAAGAAAGCTGTGTTCATGGCATCGTCAGACAATCATACGATATCTGAGGGGACGCACCGGCATGTAATCCAAACTCATCTTGGACCCAATGGATATACCTGTGACAGCTTATGGTACTATTATGGGGCGACTACACAGGATATCAGGGATGCATTAAACGATGGGCGATCACTTGCCATCTATTCCGGACACGGATCCGATGTGGGATGGGCAGATGGGCCACCTTTCAGTCAAAGCGATGTGCAGAATCTCACAAATCTTGATATGTATCCGATGGTGAATAGCCATGCGTGTAATACAGGCAACTTTGGCCATAGCTCTGAATGCTTTGCTGAGACCTGGGTACGCGTCGCCGGGAAAGGTGGCATAAGCTTCTGGGGTTCAGCCCCTTCAACGTACTGGACAGAGGATGATACACTGGAGAGGGCAATGTTCGATGAGCTCTTCTCAAACGAATTGGTATGGCTTGCTGGGATGCAGGATGCCGCTCTCTATCGTGTTGATTTGTGGGGAGGACAGTATGTAAACGGACAGTACTACTATGAGGCGTACCATACCTTTGGAGATCCCTCCATGTATTTGTGGACAGAAGTACCGCAGGCATTGGTTGTAACACATCCCGCGGTGATCCCCATCGGTCCATACAGTATCCCGGTTACAGTAATGGCAGGCGGCAATCCGGTGGATAGCGCCATGGTTACGGCAAAGGTCAAATCTACGGAGATCGTTACTGCAGAATATACAACAGGGGGAAATGCCACATTAGCTGTGAATACTTCAGGTGTTGATTCAATCTTTATCACTGTTACGGGATACAACCTTAACCCCTATTTCGGTGTTGTACTGGCAATGGCAAGCGGTCCGTATGTGGGGTATTTAAAATCCACCATAAATGACAATGGTAACGCCGATGGAATTGCAAACCCGGGTGAGACCATTGACTGGGAAGTGTGGCTAAAGAATTATGGAAGCGCTGATGCATTCAGTGTTTATGGACTTCTATCAGAATCTGATCCATTCATTGCTCTCTCGGGTGATTCCAGTTGGTATGGAAACATTGCTGTGGATGATTCCGCACTTGGTTCGATTCCGTATGTATTTTCCATTGCCAATAACTGCCCGAATGGACATACAGTAACATTTGATTTAGAAGCTCATGATGTGAATGATA
>CBDUQV010000152.1:0-5402 GCA_965369615.1 uncultured bacterium
CGAAAGGGAGGTATTCTATCATGGATAAAAGGGTAAGAGTAAATTCCAGAATAATGAAAACTAATATTCCCACAACCTGTGTTTGAAATTGGGGGACGAATTGGGGGACGAATTGGGGGACGGTGCATGACCCCATAAAGCAAAAAATTAGTAGGAGGTAATTTCCGATTGCCACAGGACAGATCAGGTACAAGGAAAAGGCGGAGTCGTGCCTTGATAATTCGATAATTCCACAAAATTGTCAAGTGTAAAGATTTGACCCCATGCTTTATCAAGTTGCTACATTTTTGGCACAGTTTGATTTTTTTCCTTGACATATATTGTTTGCAAAAGTATAATATTGCAATGTGGAATTATTGCATAAATCAATTAAAGCTATGAAAGGTGAGTGAGAGAAATGAAAGAAGAAAAGATTAGACAATTCGTGGAGAAAATATCGAAGGAGATGCCAGAAGCAATAAAGGGCATGATTCCTAAAGTGACGAGAGGATTGCTGGATTTTGAGCTTGGTCCTGCACATATATTTACTTTGGAGATGATATCCAAGCGTAAGAGTTCACCTAAGATTAGTGAGATTGCCAAGAGCCTCCCTGTTTCTTTTGCCATGATGACCCGTATCATTGACCGATTAGAGTCAAAAGGATTGGTAAGCAGAAGCAGTGATCCTAGTGACCGAAGAGCCATAAGGGTAAAATTAACCCTAAAGGGAAAAGCAGTATCAAGGAAAATTAGAGGTTTTCGAAAGCAACACATGATGAACATGTTAAATGGATTTGAGGAAAAAGACAGAGAAGTATTCATGGAAGCAATAACTGTTATTACTGATATTATGGTGAAATACGGGAGGTAAGTATGAAGAAGAAAATTGCAAAAGAAATAAAACAAACGTGGGGGAAGCCATGCAAAAATTGCTGGAATTTTTCATAAATAATAAATTACTGGTAAATATTTTAATCGTGGTTGTGGTTGTATTCGGGATATACAGCTTCTTACACATACAGCAGGATGTTATGCCAAATGCTGATTTTGACTTGATGTTCATCGAGGTAATTTATCCAGGCGCGAGCCCCTCGGATGTTGAGGTGAATGCGGTTGTGCCGATAGAACGTGCAATTGCTAAGATCTCGGGCATAGAGGAATATACCTCTCTGTCCATCGAAAATAGTGGCTCGATATTCATAACCATTGATTCTGATGTTGACAACAAGCAGAGCGTCAAAGATGAGGTCTTCCGCAGTATCACACTGGGTAATATTCCTGGTTTACCGAGTGAGGTCGAGGATATCCGAATAGTCGACAGGAACCCTAAACTCAGGGAGGTCTATGCAATCGCTGTTTTTCCGAAGGACACAATTGGAATCTTCGAGGCTGAACTCTATGCATATGTTGATAGACTCGAGGATAAGCTCTTGAAGGTTACCGGGGTGAGCGATGTTAAAGAGACAGGCTATCGTGACCGCGAGATCCACATCAATGTGAACCCGAATAAGGCAAAAAGATTGCAGGTTTCGCTAAACGAAATCGTCCAAAGCATTCAGACACGAAACATCCGCTCCACGGGGGGAACGATACAATCCCTCTACGAGGAGCAATCGGTCGTAACCATTGGTCAGTTCGACGATCCAATGGATGTAGGTGATGTAATCATCCGCTCAACGTTCACCGGCACACGTGTGCGCATTAAGGATATTGCCCACGTGGAAGATGGATTTGAAGAAGAGAACGTTCAGGTGCGCGTAAACAAGGAGAAGGCTGTTGTCCTGGGAATCGTCAAGAATGCAAACGCAGATATCATGACCACTGTCGACAACATAAAGAATCTGTTAGAGAACGATGAGGGACTCGCTTCGGAAAAATTTGAAATCAGGGTAGTTTCTGATGCTTCGCTTTCCATCAATGCCCTTTTAAAGGTAGTAGAATCCAACGCTATAATCGGTTTTATCTTGGTGATAATCGTTCTTTTGATATTCCTTGATTTCAGGACTTCATTCTGGACTGCATTCGGACTGCCTATAAGTATGCTCATCGCAATGGTTTTCATGTATTTGGCAGGCTACACCCTCAATATCCTCTCACTCTGTGCAATGATTATGGTACTCGGTATGCTTGTTGATGACGGGATAGTGATTGCTGAGAATGTATATGCGAAAAAGCGTTCTGGGATGTCTCCAATAGAGGCAACAACTAGGGGCACACTGGAAGTTATTCCACCGGTTGTTGTATCGCATATCACAACCATTGTGGCTTTTCTTCCCGTGCTGATGATTACTGGTAGAATGGGAAAGTTCATTGCTGTTTTCCCTGTTGTGGTAACCGTGATGCTTATTGCATCGTTCTTTGAAGCGATCTTTATCCTACCAAACCATCTTGCCCATTCTAAAATAGGGTTTAAAAAGGGTAAGGACTGGTTCGAACCAATTATGCGATTTTATGAACGTATCCTGAAAAAGGCACTGAAGTGGCGTTATCTGGTTGTTAGTGTCTTCATCGGAATCCTTATCGGTGCCATTTTCATCTCAAGAAATACAATAAAGAACTTTGTCCTGTTCTACGATGATTCAGCAGAGAAGATTAATATCAATCTGGACGCGCCAAAGGGAACCAGCCTGGAAGCGATGGCTGACCTGACCAGCGAGGTTGAGGATCGCGTTCAAAAAATAATTCCTGAGGAACTCCTCATCTCCTCAATAGCGAGTATTGGTAAACACTACAAAAGACAAATTTCCGCAGAGAAATATGAAAATTGGGCTACCATTGGGATTACCCTGATACCAAAGAGCGAGCGCGCCGCCACAGCGAAGGATATAATTGTCAAACTGCGCAGGGAGATAAATGTTAAGAAACTGCCGCAATTCACCAGGATACAGATGTCACCAGAGAAAATGGGTCCGCCTACCGGCGAAGCCTTCAATGTGAAGATTATTGGTCACAACAAAGGAGAGGTAGATTCAATCCGCGCGCAGATGGAAGCTTTTTTGGCGACAATTGATGGAGTGAAGGATATCGGAAGCGATCAAATAGAGGGCAAGAAGGAGCTTGTACTGAGGTTTAACTATGAGTACCTCGCAAGGCTTGGATTAACCGTGCGAGACGTAGCGAGTGCTGTGCGCACCGCCTACTATGGCACGAATGCAACATCAATTGAAACCTCGGATAGGAAGCTGAATTTTCGCGTGAAAGTGGATGATGCATTTCAAAAGGACGAGAAGTTTTTGTTGCAACTCCTCATTTCCAATAGGCAAGGGCGATTGATCCGACTTGGTGATGTCGCGAGCATCGAAAGCCGCGAAAGTGACGCAAATATTAAACATTACGGGGGTGCAAGAGCGGTTACCGTCACGGCGGATGTTAACGAGGAGGTTATTACCCCTTCACAGGTCACCCGTATGGTCATGGAAGAATTCCGAGATGTTCCCAGGTTATTCCCCAATGTATATTTAGAGGTCGGTGGTGAAGCAAAAGAAACGATGATGTCGATCATTGATCTGGCTATAGCCTTCGCTATAGCATCCCTTTTGATCTATCTTGTGCTGTTACTGTTGTTCAAGTCACTCTCACAACCGTTTGTCATACTTTTGACTATTCCATTTGGTGTGATCGGTGCCTTAGTGGCATTTACCGCACATGGTATTCCATTGACCTTCCTGGGTATTATCGGGATCATAGGACTTTCAGGCGTTGTGGTGAACGACAGTGTTGTGATGGTACATTTCATCAATAAGATTTTTGCTAAAAGCTCTGCACCGGATAAAAAGCAAACGATCGATGTAATAGCGACAGGAGCAAAAAAACGTCTGCGCCCGATAGTTTTGACTACTGTCACAACTGTTGCCGCACTCATGCCAACGGTCTATGGAATTGGTGGATCCTCACAGATGATAGTACCTGTGGTCATGGCTATTGCGTATGGTTTGCTTTTCGCGACATTACTAACATTGGTCTTTACCCCTTCGCTCTATATGATAAACACAGACATCAGACGATTGTTTACTGGATCAAGAAAGGTGGATATCAGAAGAATATTTCATAGGAAAGCAAAGAAAAGGAGTTTATAAAATGAAAACTATCAGTTCAGCATTTGCATCAGGGTTTGTAGCATTATTGGTGTTTACAGGGATTTCCGATGCTTATGGCGAAAAAGAGGAACTGGATATCCAGAAGGAAAGCACTGAGAAAAGCATTACCTTACCGCAATTTCTTGAAAATCTCCGGCAAACTCACCCGCTATTTGAGCGCGAAGAATTAAACCGCGCAATAGTGTTAGAGGAGCAAAAAAGCCTAACAGGAGCGGAAGACTGGACAGTTTCATCAATTGCCAATTTCAACTACATTGAGCATTCACCAGTTACTGCAGGTATTGAAAAAACCAACGGTACATCGCTTACCAGCGGGGTAACCAGGCATTTTTGGAGTACGGGAGGTAATCTATCTGCTAATCTGACGCTTGGCGTTAAGAGGTACGAGTATGTCCCTATCCCTTCATACTCATCGCTACCAAGCACTAACTTTGACAATCAGCTCTCTGTTGCCTACACGCAACCCCTGCTCAGAAATTGGAAAGGGGTACTGAGCAAACTGGAATTCGATTTGAAATCCGTTGAGATGGAACTAACTGATGTGCAAATAATTGAGAATCAAGAAGACTTCCTTGCTGCTGAAGCGCACAACTTCCTTAATTGGGCATTCTTCACTGCAGAGCTGCATATTGTGCAGGATCGGCTCCAGCTCAGCGAGAAATCACTTAAAGACACAAAACGAAAAAGAGCATACAATCTCATTGATAGGGTAGATGTTATTCGTGCGAAAAATGCCCTGAGTCTTGCTGAGCAGAATCGCGTTACCGTGGAATCAAACCTTTTGTCGCTTGTGCAGCAACTATCCGTTCTCCTGCAGGACGACCACACTAAGGAAAAAATTCCCGAATTCAATCTCTACGAAATTCATGAGCTTCCAGAACTCGAAACAGTAACCAATGATTTCCGACAGGATTCACGGATACTCACACAATTTAAACTGACTTTGGAACAACTCAAGATCATGAGGAAAGGTAACAAAGAATCTGCCAAACCTGACCTCAATCTCACCGCACAGGCAGGCACAAACAAGTTTGATGAAAACTTCGGAGAAGCTTTGAGAATTGATAAACCCCAGACAAGTTTGAGTATCTCCTATATATTCCCCCTGAAGAATACCACCGCACAGGCTAATGTACGTACAATAGATCTTCGTATCGCTCAACTTAATAAGAAGATAGAGGAACTGGAAATAGCCCAAATTTCTACTCTCAGCAACATATACGTCCAATTGAAACAGATGGAAGAGATTCTGAATCTTAATAAACAGCAAATAAAACTGGCAGAACAGAAAACACGTGAGGAGATAGAAACATATAATCGCGGACG
>CBDUQV010000153.1:0-5395 GCA_965369615.1 uncultured bacterium
CCGAATTCCCGTATGGAAGTTATCGCATCTACGGAGACTTCATTGATGCAGGGATTAGTATTGATGAGCAAAGGAAGGAAAAACTCTATGCCAATGAACTTTACCGGAACTACCCCAATCCCTTCACACGTTCAACAGAAATCTGCTATCATATAAAGCACAGTGGACAGGTTGATCTTTCGGTATATAATGCAGCAGGAAGATTGGTAAAAAGACTGGTGAATGATAATAAGAATCCCGGAGTCTATACAGCGCAGTGGAACGGGAAAGATTCTAACGGAATATGTGTGAGTAATGGTGTTTACTTCTACAAACTCTCTGCAATGAATTACACTCAAACAATGAAAATGGTTCTCGTGCGATAGCGTACCTTTTATATAGCTAAGAGAACAAGTACTTTGCTTGTGGCAATTACTTTGCCATTTCTTTCACACTGGATAAAGTACACACCCGTACCGATTTTTCGTTCATTTTTATTGGTGAGGTTCCAAACTGTCTTCCCGGTTCTCCCTTCGAACCGTTTCACTTCTCTGCCGCTGACGTCATAGATACAAATACTGAATGGTTCCGTCTGTCCCACACCAAAAAGAATGTTTACATTACGGTATGCAGGGTTAGGATAAACCGATATTGCTTTCCTATCCCACTTTCCAGCGTGTTCATGTATACCGACAGGCACCTGCGTTGCCGTTTTGAGAACCCAATTCCCGGGATCAAACATAACATTAGTCGGTGCTGCACCTGTATAGAGAGCAAATGATTGATAATCAAGACTATCGTTAATAACGGATTTCAAAGTGTCATTATTTGCTTGTGCCACGTAAATATCAATTGGCATAATGAATGTTGGCACATTCCAGTTGTGGCTCTGCACCTGCCAGAGATGGAGGCTTACTCTGAAGCTATCTGCTGCAAGTGTATCAACCCACCATCCATATTCATACTTTGGATAACCAGCCTTGTAAACCCACTGGTCAAAGAACCAATCAAGTTCCATACCAGTGACTTCCTCCACCTTGGTGGTGAATTCACTGGTAACTGCACTCCCTTCAGCATACGTTACTCCATACTGCTTGAGTAATTCGAAGTAAAGAGAATCTCCAACAATGTGCCTGAGCATATGGAGAACAGAAGCACCCTTCTCATACGTTATCACGGAAAAGAGGAAATCGGGGTCATACATCGGGTATGGCGGATATGGTTCATAATTAATGTAATAATTCATGATCCAATTTCGCATATAGTTATGATATGCCTGTTCCCCATCCCTGTGCCAGAAGTAGTGTGCTTCCGAGAATGTTGCAAATCCTTCATTCAGCCAGATGTCCTTCCATGTTCCGCAGGTTACCCAATCACCCCACCATTGATGAGCAAGTTCATGTGCAACAACCCAATCCCAGTCAGGTCCCCAGTTTGCATCGGTATTAAAAAATGTGTTGGTTTGATCTTCCATGGCACCGCCAATCGGTGTACCAACATGTGCGTACTTTTCATCAATGAAAGGATATATCCCATATGTTTCACTGAACCAGAAGAGCATGTCAGGAGTATTGGCAAATCTCGTTTCCATTTCCAAAGAATCCTCTCGAGAAACCCAGTGCCAGATAGGCATTGTGTATGTGGAGTAATTAAAGGTGTCCGTAAGCACTGCAAATTGATTTGAGGCAGCAACAACAATCAGGTAATTCGCAATTGTATGATCTTCGCGCCAGTGAAATGACCACCATGGTCCGGATACCGTTGAATCAATGAGGACACCATTCGAAATAGCTGTATATCCGCTTGGCACATGAAATGTTGTTTCAAGATATGCCTTATCTGAGGGAAGATCGTAAATCGGTAACCACCGTTTCGTGCCATATGGTTCATTGTCCGCATAGGTAATGGTATCATTTATGGTCAGCCCTCCACCAAAGATACCTCCTCCAACAATAGGCTCTCCATGATAAAAGACCGTATATGAAATGGTATCTCCATTTGGAATAGCGGAGGGGAGGTTAATGATAAGATGCGTATCCGGTCTTGAAAACGTTACCTTGCTTCCTCTTACAAGAATACTATCGATGGTCAACCCAATTAAATGGACTTTGATGGTTGATAAGGTATCTGCTTTGCTCTCGACAATGCCCTGAAAGGTAGCCCAGATCGTATCATTTGGAATATCGATCCACATATCAACAATATACTTCTGTGCATCAAACATATGCAGCGAATCTTCATACAATGCCTGATACTTGAAGCGATTGTACTTCTGTGCATCCATTTTACGCAACAAACTCCTATCAGGGATTTCGATCTGTGCAAAAAGCAATGTTGTTAAAAAAAGCACACATCCAATTACTACAAAGAACTTTTTCATTTTTCCCCCCGTTTCTTCTACCTCAACAATTGTTTCGATGAAGCAATAAAATCCGGAGTTTACTTTAGAAGTACAATTTTATCAGAATACTTCTTTCCCTCTGCACTGATAGTGCTGAAGTAGACTCCAGTGGGCACATCGCTGCAGTTCCACCGTGTAGGAGATGCTCCATTGATCTTTGACTGCCATATAATTCTTCCGTCAATTCCATAAATACTAATGCTTCCATCTATAGTTTTTTTGCCGCTTACCTGAAATTCCACATAATCAGTTGCTGGATTGGGTAAGACTGATACATTGATCACGGGCTTTGCATCTGGAGCTGTTTCAGCAATGGACATTACGCTGTCCTTAACAACAAGACACGGATCCCCGATAAAGGTCATACCATAGAACCATGAGCGGGACGTATCTCCCCATGCTTCACCCATTACTGCGAACCAGTCCTTAAAAGCATCTCCAATGCACTTACCCTGTGAAAGCGGATTGTAGAAATATTGAAACTCAAGCATACTACCTGTTTTGCTGCTTCCAAGCGCCCCAAGCCCATAATCATTCCTAAAGGCATACATGGAAGCACAGTTACCCATTTGCGTATATCTCGCATTCGAACAAGCAAAAAGATTATAGAAATTGGCAACCGGATTGATTACAGGTATTTCATTTGAATAGAACCAACTCCAGGAACTACCTCCATTATATTTGAAAGCATGCGCTGTTGGTGATGAATGGACAAAGACTGAAATCCATTCATGCGAAACGGGAAGTCTGTTTCTATAATCGTTGGCAGTCGTTGTCTCCGGATGGTCAACAATGAGAATTGAATCATAGACGGTACGTAGCTGCCCTGACCATTCAGGTGTATAAAAAGTCCAATCGTCATCGTTATAGAAGAGAGCTTCTTTTGAGAGCTGCATGCTCCCTATCCTGAAGTGATGATTCCGCTCAAGGTTATCATGAATGAGCGCGCTGTCATTTCCAGCAGGCGAAGCAGTCAACCTGCCAACAAATATCTCCGGTGCCATGTTCCCGGTGTGAGTGTCATAGATTGAATCCGAACCCGCAACAAGGTTACCTCCTTGCTCTTTGTAATTGTCCTGCCATACACCATCCATATCCATGTAGAAAAGGTCAATTGGAAAATCCGTATATGAAGGATTGCTTCCCCAAAAAACTTCCATCATTTGAAACCAGGCAACGGGTAGATCTCCTATCAATACTGCTCCAACACTCCCAAGATTGTACTCATTGATAAGAAAATTTCTCAGGGTTTCAGGTGCAAAGGGGTCTGCTGTCATAGCCATTGTGTCAACTGAGACACTCCATCCATCATTAACCAGATCTAAGACGAATTGTCCTGTTGAAGGATCAAGAAAATAGGTGAGTTTCGGATACAAGATGGCATTTACAACAACATTAACCATTCCTCCATCCTTCTCAACGATACCGACATTCCCAATGCTTGCAGGATTTGAGTTTGGAATGGTCTTCCTCCACTCATTGTAATTTATTGGAAGCGTTCCATCCTGTGAAACAAGACGCGTCACGGGAATATGACTTCCACCTCCCGAAACCATCGATGTAAAAAGTACAAATAGTATAAAAGCAATCCACGTTTTCTTCATCATAACTCCTTTTTATTCATTGAATTCTCCCTTCCAATTCAGTGAATTGTTCCTAAATACCTCCTGAAAGTCCAATTGCCCAGTACAGTGTTTCACCAGAAAGTCCCCCTTCAGCATTCAATCCTATAAAGAAAATTTGCTTGTTAACCCCGGCATAAAACTTTGCTGCGATTGGACTAACAGAATACGTATCATGTCTTCTCTGAAAACCTTCGGAATGCCAGATATCAGCACCCATGGAGTTTACATTGAATCCAACTCCAACATAAGGATTGATAATGAGTAAATTCTTGCTAACATCAGCATGGAGACTGAAAACCTTCATGGTAAATTCAGCATAGGTTTCATTCACATCATCTTTTAGTGCAAATATGGATGAAGCTGTATACTGCATTGTTAGAGAAACAGCCGGAGTTGCAAGCGATTCTCTAAGAACGCCAACCTTCAATCCAATACCAAAGAGAGGCACAAACGCTGTTGAGTCTTCATCTCCCATTGGATAGAATGCTAATCTTAAGAGCAAATCAGTTGAACCAAAACCTCCTAATGTTGGTCCAAGCGATTTTCCTGCAAACAAACCAACTCGACCTTCAATACTGATTGCACCAGCAGTCCACTCTTTCATGCTGTCGGGAATTTCGGGGTCACGAAATGATACAGTTCTCAAATTGATGCCAGCAGTTACGCGAAAATGCGGCAAACCGCCAAGCGTGTTTGCATCCTGCAGGATTGCATCATTAACTACACCGCCAAGTGGTTTTGCTATCTCAGAAAGCGCATATTCAATATCTTCTTTTGTCTGGGAATATGTAGAAACAGCAAGAAAAACAAAAACCAACACGAACATCATTCTCCGCATGCATCCTCCTTTATTATTTATACGATAATAATATGAATCGAGCATCCTGTCAAGACAAAACAGAAACAACAATCTGCTTTCTAAAAAAGTGTGCAGTGGAAGTAAAAAGCGGGCGACGGGAGTCGGACCCGCGACCCCGAGCTTGGGAAGCTCGTGCTCTACCAGCTGAGCTACACCCGCATTTCTGATAGTGTATCAGAATCACAACTTGATGTCAATACCTTTCATGATGTATTTTGATTACAGGTGGAAATGTGCAGTGGAAAAGAATGCATGCGCGTTTGATGAGTTAAAAAAAATCACTTGTAATTTTTTCAAATCTGTGCTAATGCATAAAGAAAAGGGAGGCGATCTGTGGATTCGGTGTATATTAAAGATGTATCTCACTATGTTGAGAAGGAAATAATCATACGTGGATGGCTATTCAATAAGCGTTCAAGCGGCAAAATCCACTTCTTAGCCATCCGTGATGGAACAGGAGTAATTCAATCAGTTGCAGTTAAAAATGAAATGTCCGCTGAGGAATTTGAGCTCTGTAATTCAATTACACAG
>CBDUQV010000154.1:0-5373 GCA_965369615.1 uncultured bacterium
AATCATCAATAAGATCGATTTTGCCCCCAAGGAAATACTCTTTTTTTCCGAGCATTTCATTCACACCTGGATGATTCTCATCAAGAGTTCCGTAAATATTCTTCGCAATCTTCTTTTTATCAAACTGGAATTTATCCTCAATGAAAAGAATGGCAATTGTGTTTTCACCCTCATCGAGTAAAAGAACAGATTCACCAACCTCTATCTTGTCTGCATGTTCCTTACTCACATCCAACATAATGGGAATAGTCCATTCGACTCCTGAAGGAAGATGCATTTCATCAACAACAGTTTCTATCTCCAACTTACTCATAAAACCTTCAAGTGGACTGAATATCCCCCGTGCTATATTTCGAGCATCCTTCAGAAGTTCCTTTTCAAGGATTATCTTAGTATATTCACCTAAGTTCTCAACAACCTCTTTCTTCTTATCTCCAAGAAGAACTCTCCTAACGAGCTTGTTTCCATGCGGTTTTGAAAGCATAATCACTCCTCCTTAAAACGCTATCGCTGTACTAAACACTGCGCTGTTAAACTAACGGCTTCCACCTACGCCAAGGCTTCGGTGGACAAGTCGCCTGTATAACAAATGCATTCGCTGTTAAACAAACGCTTCGCTGCAACAAAAATAACAAAATATTACCACCGATTTTCACAGATTACTTCAGATTAAATTCTCACTACAAGTAAAAAGGCAAAAGTTAAAAGTGAAATTTGAAATCTTAAACCCTAATTGAATTGTTTGATTGGTTCCCTTGGTTTGATTTGTTTAATTGGTTGGAAATCAACGATTCAAATGCTATTAATGCTCTAAACGAAGCATTACGCGGAATGCAATTAATAACCATAAATACACAATCAATAACTATTAATACACGATTATGCTCACTAGGTTTTACGTACATCGTACATGCTGCATCCTACATCTTACATCCCATAATCACTCTCATTCTCTTCTTACCTTTTAACTTGTCTTTTGCTTGAATTTTAAACAGCCTGCGGCTTCTTTGATAACATACAATATGCTATCATACCATAAAATAATAACTTATGACCTCCCATCCCATCCAAACAACTACAGCTTACTCACATACCCGGGGGGGATCAATACCTTAACAGCCCGCCCGAGAATATCTACATTCACAATAAACGCACATTTTTTATTATCGATCTTTACCATCTCACCAACACATCCATTTAATGCGCCCTTCACAATTATAACCTTCTCTCCCCGCTTTATTCCGGTAATAACACTGTAGGAGTCCTTCATCGTTTTAATGAGCTTTTTCAGTGATTCAATGGTGAAGGAAGGCACGGGACATGGTTTTTTCCCTCGCTTAACAATGGTGGAAACACCTGTTGTGCCAAGCACATTAAAATATTCTTCACTATAGGGCGCAATGTATGTAAACAGATAGCTTCTGAAAAGAGGAATTTCAGTGAATCTGAAGGAGGTTCCCATTCGTGTCCTTCCTTTTCTAAGAGGAAGGAATGTAGTAATTTCCTTTTTTGCGAGAATTGTATTTACCTTTCTTTCAAAATGGGATTTTGTGTATACAGCATACCATTTTTTCTCTACAGATTTGGTTAAATTCATCAACCTCGTATATCATAAATATTCTTAATTGTCAATAAATATTGTTAATTATCAATAAGAGGAATTGGGAAATGTGATGAAGACTATCTGATTACTGATACCTTTCTCAGATAGTGTCTATTGCCCACATAAAGCTTTACAAAATAAACACCTGAGGGGAAATTCCTGCACGATACGGTAATTGAATGTGCCCCTTCTGTTAGTAGTTTCTCTTCAATATGCCTCACCAGGCGACCAGAAATATCGAAAATACAAACACGTACCTTTGACCTGTGAAGTATCTCAAACTGCACGTTCACCGTGTTCCTTGCTATTGAAGGAAAGACTGTAACAGTCTCAAATAACTTCCTCGGTAATCTCTCCTCAACAACACCTGGTGGGCTAAAACTCCCTGTTATGACTGCAGGACGTTTACATGGATTTCCCCATCGGTCAACTATGGTTGATGTATCAGGATAGATCGTATCACCAACAGCAACAGAGGGAGCACCAACGAGTCCGGGCCATGAAATGCTGCACCTCTCAGCGGATACCCACTTTGCGTAAACAAAACCATCATCATCCAACCATGAATGACCATTACTCAATTTAAGCACATCATTAATAATAGCAGGATTTATTTGCGGAGCATTCGTGGAATCATCAAAGATAAGCATAACATAATCGTCGTAATCAATCCCGGGTTGCAGGCTGTCGCCATCAGAAGCGTATGCTGAATCAATATGCGGCGCTGTTGAATCAACGGTATAATCAAGCTGAATTTCTTTCAATTCAGCAGAATAGTTGACATCGTTTGTACTAAATTCCACCCGATATTGAATATACCTGTCACCATTGTTCACTGAGATATAGCTTGACATGGTATCACCATAATGAGCAAAGGGGCACATTTCCCAGGAAATCGCATTGATCATTGAACTGTCTGAATCTGTTCTCACCTTAATCCCGAGTTCTTGACCATGAAGATTGTCCTCCCAGGTAATGTATCCGAACCGAGAACTGCCATTGCCCGTTCCCACATCATAAACTGAAGAAACAAGGTTACCGGAACTCATATATGCTGCTTTGAATATTTCCCCTTCAATTTCAGTCCCGGCAAGCAAAAAACCTTTCCTGGTCTGATAAAAGGAAGTGGGTTTGTTCGTTGCCGCTCCGCCAAGAGTGGCTGTTGTATCCCATGATAAACCCATATCGGTTGAGCGAAAAATCTTTACCTTAAAATCCAATCCCCTGCTGATCTGACCCGCAGCATATACTGTTCCGTCCTTATCAACTATCATCCCGATAATCAACCAGGCTCCCTGAGGCATTCCACAGGTAGTCCAGGAATCTCCTAAATCAGTCGATAGATATACTATTCCACTATCCTCTCCCATGCCAGTGTAAAGCGCACCATAGCTGCCAGCTGTATCATTCCCAATATGCAGAGCAAAAGGTCTACGGGTGGTGTCGGGAAGATTTGCGCAGAGTTCCCAATTATTTCCTGTTGATAAAAACCTGAAAATTTTTGCACCGTAGTTTGTATAGTATGCAGCGGCATAGAAACTACTATCTTCAGACAGTATAAATCGGTAGATAGCAGCCGGTGTTAGATCATTGTATTCAGTCTGCCTGGCAAATTCATTCCAATTTTTTCCATCAAATCGGTATATCTTTGCCTGATCATTTCCTGCCCTTACGCTTGAAGCATATAAATAGTAGTCTGCTTCCAGCAATGAACTAATATATGTACCTTGTGCATTGCTGATAGAGTGAACGAATTCCCACATGCTGTCTCCCATTGCAAGTGACTTATATATCCTCGCTGGATCGGTTCCAATGAAAATCTCACCAATACTGGGAATAAGTATTGATTGAACTTTATACGTGGCGTTGGAAATAGTTGTTGTTGTATCCCACGTATTGCCATAATTACTGGACTTGAACAACTTTGCACTTCCCGCTGAACCAGCCCCTGTACCAGCATAGTAGTACCCAACATTATTCGAGTACAAGGCATATACACCTACCGCATCCGGCATTTTCCCTATGGAATTGAAATGGAAAAAATCAGGAGCAAAGAGTGTTAGGTAACCCGGCTTTCTCCATCCATTTACATCGTTTCCTTCAAAGTATCCTGTGTGCTCCTGCCACTGAAAGTAACCATGTCCCCCGCTCCAGTCAGTCTGGATCCATGAATCAGCACAAAGAAACAAGGGTAAAATTAAAATCAAAAAGAATAAATATTTCATTTTAATTGAGCATCCTATTGAACGAGTTCAGCACCGCATTTCTCGCAATACCAACTATCCTTGCTATTCATAAAATTGCATTTCGAACACGTTAACCCCTCACCTACTTCTTCTGAATCAAATTGAGGATCCGAGGTTTCCTCCTCATGCTCCACCTGCAATCCTTCTGTATCTTCAGCAAATCCTTCAAGTTTGCTTGTTTCCTCCTTAATTGCTTTTCCTTCTGAAATGATATCAGACGAGATGGGTTCATCAACTTCAGCTTGCGCTTCCTGAGTTTTTTCAGCTACTTCACTCTCTTTTAGTAATTCATCAATTGATTCTTCAAGACTTTCAGCAATCTCAACCTTCTCTTTTTGTGCATCTTTAGATGGTTCAAAGGCATCCACAAATTCCTTTTCCTGAATGAATTCCTCTGTCGGCTCCTCCTCAACCGCAGCAGATTCAGCATGCTCTTCTTCTGAAACTGCTTGGGGCACTTCTTCAACAACCTCTTCTACAGCAACTTCAGACTCTTTCGTTATCTCCTCCTCCATAGGGGAGGCATCCTCTTCGGCTTCAATTTCGGCAGGCTTTTCTTCAGGAGGCATTTCTGCTTCTACCTTTTCTATTTTCTTTACGGGCTTCTCTTTCACAAATGCTTTCATTGTATCAATTTCGCCTTGTACATTGTTCATTTGCTCATCGACATCTTTTAACCGAGATTCCTCTTCTGTTAGAATCTTATTGTATTCCTCTTCTTCAAACTCACCCAGCTCAAACCTCAGTTTCAGTTCCTCAACCCTGTCGGCAAATGTCTCTCGTTCAGTCATGAGCCCTTCCGCTTTTTCCCTGAGTTCCGAAACCCGTGCTTCCATGACCTCGCTTTGTTCCTCCAGTCCCGCTTCAATTTCTGCAACCTTGGCTTCATATTCTGTTTTAACCTTTAAGTAAATTTTCTCTTTGGTTGTTTCTTTCTTCCCCTCTATTTTATCAAGTTTTACCAGTAGATCATCCCGCAATTTCATCAATTCCTTTGGATCTGCTTTGTCATTTTCCGGCATAATCGCCTCCAGTTAAATAAGATTATATACAAGGTCAGTAAGAACAAGATGTGCTTCCTCACCCGTCTTCACCCTCACCTCGGCGCGGTAGAGAAAATGTAGCCTGTCCTTTAATTCATCTATCGAGAAATACTTACTATACTGAGCTTCTCTGTTGATCACAAAATAGAGCGCGCCCAGCTTTCTCGCAATGTCTTTATTGAGTAAGCCTTTCCGCTTATAAAACAAAATCCCTTTAAGTCTGATAAAAAGTATCCTCAACATCGCAAGTATCTTTTCCGGAGCCTCTCCCCATCCCAGAAGATACACAAGAATTGCAAGCGCCTTTTCACGTTCTCGTCTCCCAACAGCATCAGTAAGATCAAAAACCGTGTGCACCATATTGGAAGTGAGAACGCTAAGAGAATCGCTCCGTTTAATTACTTTCTTCTTTCCAACAAGTGTGATCATCTTATCCAATTCACCTGACAGAGAAAGCTGATTGTTACCCGCATACTCCATC
>CBDUQV010000155.1:0-5351 GCA_965369615.1 uncultured bacterium
GAATATTTCTTACCGATCAGATATTTTATGTCATGTTACAGTGGAAGTGTGTAAACGTAGTGTAGCAAATGGATTAATAAAAATACTGCGACTACGATGCATTGAATCCAAGCTCGAATGCTTGCTTGTTTACGTCCCATGTTTTCCTGGGAACACGATTTTCTATTACAGAAAACCACAGTTTTTTTTGTGCATCGAGTTTTTTTGCAAGTGCACCGATGAGTACTACATTCATACTCCTGGGATTTCCTGTTTTTTTTGCAAGCGCAAAGGCATCTATGACTGTTGTTTCCGGAATCGCGTCTTTAATGACGGGAATGACCTCTTCCGGATATTCAGCAAGTCCACAGGCTACCGGCAGGGGGTCAATAGCAAAATCGTTTACGATTATCAAACCATTCTTTTTCAGGAAAGTAAGCTGTCTCAGTCCTTCAAGTTTTTCAAAAGCCAGAATAATATCAGCATTACCCTTTCCAATAAGCGGAGAGAAAACTTTTTCGCCAAAGCGGATAGTGCTTATAACAATTCCTCCCCTCTGGGACATTCCATGCACTTCACTTTTTTTAACATCCAGTCCCATTTCCAACATGGTTTGAGAAAGAAGGTCACTGGCGAGGAGTATGCCCTGTCCACCAACACCGCAAATTATAATTGATTTTGTTTCCATGTAAACTCCTGATCAAAACATTGATTATTCAGATTTCATTTTTTCTTGCACCATTGCTTTATCCTCTGGACACAATTGCGCACATACTCCGCATCCGACGCAGAAAAATTCGTTAATAATTGCTTTTTCATCTTTCATAGAGATTGCGGGGCAACCGAGACCAATGCAAATTTTGCATCCAATGCACTCATCCTCATTAACATAGTAGGGTTCGTTAACCTCTTTTTTTCTAATGAGCAAAAGCATACAAGCTCTTCGTGCGATGATTACGCTTAGCTCTTTTCGCTCTATCTCTCTCTTGAGCAGATTTTTCAATTCCTTGAGATCGTAAGGATCAACGACGAAGACATGTTTAACTCCACAAGCTTTTACAATGTTTTCCGGTTTGATGGCGGTAGTTTTTTCTCCCATCAGGGTGGTTCCGGTACCAGGATGCTCCTGGTGGCCTGTCATTGCTGTGATACGGTTATCCAGGATTATTATTGTGGAGGTTCCTTTATTGTAAACGATGTCAATCAAAGCTGTAATACCTGAATGGAAAAAGGTTGAATCACCAATAACGGCGACAATCTTCTTTTTTGACTTTTCACCGAGAGCTCTTTCCATTCCATACGCATTTCCAATACTTGCGCCCATATCAACACAGGTATCCATCGCGTTAAGTGGCGGTAATGCACCGAGTGTATAACATCCAATATCACCGGTTACCGTTAGTTTTAATTTGTTAATCGTATAAAATACAGGTGTGTGTGAACATCCGGGACAGAGGGCTGGTGGTCTTGGCGGAAGTTTGGGCATCTTCTTAATAACTATCAATTTGCTTTTCTTGCCAAATGCTTTGCTTATAATTGAAGGATTCAGCTCTCCTGTTATTGGAATAATTTCTTTTCCTATTACTTCTATGCCATATGCTTTGATCTCTGTTTCGATGAACGGTTCATTTTCTTCAATCACATAGAGCTTCTTAACTTTTTTGCTAAAAGCTTCTATCAATTTGAATGGCATGGGATACGAGAGGGAAAGCTTTAAGAACGATGCATCGGGCAGAACCTCTTTTGCATACTGGTATGAGATTCCACTGGTGATGATTCCGATATTTTTACCTTTCATTTCCATTCTGTTAAATTCAAACGTTTCCGCGAATGCCGCCAATTTCTTCAACCTCTCTTCAATGTAGACATGTCTGAGTCGCGCATGTGCTGGAAGCACAAGCCGTTTCTTGATATCCTTCTCATATCCTTTGACGGGGATTTCTTTTCTTTCTCCAAGCTCGACGACCGTCTTTGAGTGACATAGCCGCGTACTCATTCTGAGTAGCACCGGCGTATCAAATGTTTCGCTTAAGTCAAAACCAATCCTTGTAAATTCCTTTGATTCATTGCTATCCGATGGTTCAAGCATGAGCAATTTAGCAAATCTTGCATAATGACGGTTATCCTGCTCATTTTGTGATGAATGCATACCAGGATCATCAGCACTGACAATGATAATTCCTCCTGTTGCACCGATGTAACTGAGAGAAAAGAACGGGTCTGCAGCAACATTAAGACCAACATGTTTCATTGCGGCGAGTGATCTTGCACCGGCAAAGCTTGCGCCAGTTGCCACTTCCAGAGCAACCTTTTCATTTGTAGACCATTCGCAGTAAATAACATCTTTGTACTGAGCAATATTTTCAAGGATCTCTGTGCTCGGTGTTCCTGGATAGGCTGCTGCAAAATGGCAACTACCTTCGTAAGCACCGCGTGCAACCGCTTCATTGCCCGATAGGAGAACCTTCATAAAACCTCCATTCTCTTGACTCAACGAATGTAAAGAAGTGTTGAAGCGAACTCTTGTGAATTCCATTCAACCGTTTCAGAATCCAGTTACTATATCCTAAAACAAAATAAATGTCAATGGAATTTTCATTGACAGGTACAAATTGTATGTATCGAAACTTTTTTTATTGACATAAATAGAAATTTCCATTATAAAAAGGTAATAAAGAGAATAGTAAATTGAAAAGGAGGAAAAATGCCAGTAAAAACGAACGTGAGAAGAGGGACGACTGATCTTGGTTCGTTTACTCAAGAGGAACTTATCGAAAGACTTAGAAACGGGAAATTATCTATTTATGACCAGATATTCTTTGGAAAAACTGATGAGTGGATTGAAATCAGTACAATAAGAGATATTGCGGAGTTCATTAATGCGGATTATCATTGGAAATACCGAATTGCGGGTCAGGTTCGTGGACCACTGGCAAAGCAAGATATCATTTTCTTCATCAAGGACGGGAAAATACTGGCAAATGACTGGCTTTTTCATCCTTCTATTAAAAAGTGGAAAAAACTCTATGATGTTGATGAATTTGCGCGAATTGCCGAGAGTGTGAACGTAGAGAGAAAATCAGAAGAAGGACTGAAGGAAGCTCTCCAGAGTGGGTTTTACAAAGTTTGCCCGAATTGCAACATGCAAAATCTGCAATCAGCAACGAGTTGCAAAGGTTGTAAATACATTTTCAAAGGCAATGAATAGGAATAACTCTTAGGTATTAGTTTCAGAGTGCACATCAGGATTGGATCGTCAAAACGAGAAAGACCCATAAGGAGATTTTACATATATTCTGCAAATTCTGCCGAACCGTCCCTGCAATTGATTCACCCTTCAACGCAATTTAATGGGTTAGGGTTACGTCTTTTTCACCATTGTTTCCACTTGCCAAAAATCTGAAGATGTCAGGGCTTGCGAAATTGAAACAGACAGAAACCTAAGTTGCGTAATTAATAGACTTACTGTCGTAATGCAACTATCCGGTTTCCGAAGCGTATCCCAGGCGATGGGAATTTCATCAATTCAAACCTGGGTTGCAGTCTAAGATAGAGGAAACTATCAGATCATTGACTTCTTAAAGAGGATTTCACTTGATGTTATGAATTGTAAAGTGGAGAAACGTACGAGGAAACAGGGAACTAATGAGCGTAAGTAACCATTTACAAGTTAGTTACGATGTTTCACGTGAAACATTCATTTGCAGTTTTGCTGTTCTGCAATGATGCTGTTTTGTTCCCTTCTCAAAACGTTTAATAACTTGTGTGCTGGTGCTCTTGTGACTGTGATCAAGCGTTGTTCTTTTAAGAAAATGTTTCACGTGAAACATCTGGATAGACGAAGATGAAACAGAAAGCATTTATAAAAGCCTTGTGGAAGACAGCGGATGATTTCGGAATATCATTAACAGTGAATGTAAGCCGTCAGCTTTTTATCTATTTTTCAGAGCTCTTCATATGGAATGAGAGGATGAACCTTATTTCTAAGAAAGAAAAAGGAAGATTCATTGAACGACATATTATTGATTCTCTCTCTATTGTGACTGCGATACATGCTAATGCATGTGATCGATTTCTTGATATAGGTTCTGGTAATGGTCTGCCAGCTATTCCTCTTGCTGTAAAATTTCCCGAATGTAGGTTTGACCTGATTGAATCAAATAGGAAGAAATGTGTTTTCTTACAACATATTAAGGCAAAAATGAAGCTGGATAAAGTGTTTATTTTCTGTGAGAGGTTCGAACAAGTATATGAAAATCTTGAAAAATATACCTATGTTCTGGTTCGAGGGAAAAGGATTTCAAGGAGGGAAGAAGAGATGATAATGCATTGCCTGAAAAAACAGGGAAACCTTATTATATACGCAGGCAAGAAAGTACCTTTTTCTCGGGAGATATCTGGTGAAAACATTGAGCTTTTGAATGGCGTAAAGGGAAGGAAAATTATTAAAATTTCAAAAGAGTGATCGGCTTATCAATTTCCTCTTTCTGTCTTTGATAGATCAACATATTTAGATTTGATAAAATATCGGGAACTTGGAAAACGAGCATTAATGTAAGTATCATTGAGATAGGAACCGAGTATTTGTATGGAAAATCAAGGAAACAATTGAATGACTGAAATAAAGGATCACTCGTTATATAATTATCTTGACTTTTTATTATGTTTGTATATACTGGCGCTTATGTCTTGGTTGAATAAAATCAATATTGTAATGGGAGGACAAAAATGAAGGGAGAACTGTCTGCTGAAAAATTAAGATTGGAATGCAATATGGATGTGTTGAAATTCAAAACTACTGAACAAATATCGCCTCTCAAAGAAATAGTCGGTCAGGAGCGTGCAGTAAGGGCACTCAAATTCGGGCTCGAAATAAAGGAAAAGGGATTCAATATCTATGTTGCAGGACGTCCTGGTACCGGCAGGGAAACTGCAACAAGAGGTTTTTTAGAGGATTATGCCAAAAACAAATCAGTGCCTTTTGACCTGTGTTATGTCAACAATTTTCAGAACCAGTATGAACCAAAGGCAATTCAACTTCCTCCTGGAGAAGGAAAGGTTTTTCAGAAGGATATGAAGAATTTCATCAGTGAGGTGCAGCGCCTTCTACCAGAGGCTTTCAAAAGCAATGATTATGTAGCAAAACGCGATGAAACCATGAAATCAATTGAAGCTGAGAGAAAACAGCTGTATGCTAACCTCAATAAGAAGGCAGAAACTGAGGGATTCGCTTTACAAACAACCCCTACGGGCTTGTTGATGATTCCCATGAAGGATGGAAAAGTGCTCAGTGAGAAGGAATTTCTTGCACTCAAACCGGAGCAAAAGGAAAAGGTTCAGAAGAAAAAGGAAAAACTTGGCGAGGAATTAAG
>CBDUQV010000156.1:0-5249 GCA_965369615.1 uncultured bacterium
AATAATGAAATCACTCGCTTTCTCGTTATACCTGCAATATCACTTTTCTTGCCCACAATTGAATGAGCAAGGGGATGACGATTAAACACCTTCTTGAACAGCAGGTCGAAAATAAACTTCTCTGGTGCATCTATGGTACTTTGTATCTCTTCAATTACAACACCTATTTCCTTTTTCAACTCCTTTCTTGGAAAACGTGGGTTCGTTACGAGATCCGAGATAACATCCGTTGAAAGCCTTAAATGACTTGCCAGTCCTCTCGAATAATAGCACGATATCTCTTTGGAAGTAAAAGCATCAATCGATGCACCTTTGCTTTCAAGGGCTCTTGCAATTTCCGTGACACTCCGCTTCTTTGTTCCTTTAAAAAGCGTGTGTTCCAAAAAATGCGCAGTACCCTTTTCCTCTTTTCGTTCGTTTCTGGATCCAACGACAATCCAAAAACCTACCGAGATGGAACGAACACCCTCAATGCCTTCGCTTATTACTGTTATTCCATTTTCGAGTTTGCTTTTTTTGATATTCACCATTTGATTTCGTGTCTCTGTTATTCATTTTTTCTTTGTCTGGTAGAGGCATAGTTGCCTTCCGTGATAAATTTATCCTTCCGAGATCATCAATTTCTTTAACTTTCACGGTTATCTCATCACCAACCTTAACCTCATCTTGAACTTTTGCAACCCTGTGGTGTGCTAATTGAGATATATGAACAAGCCCCTCTTTGCCAGGCGTAATTTCCACAAAAGCCCCAAAATTGGTAATCCTTGTGACTTTACCAGCCATAACCGTTCCTACAATTACTTCCTGAATGATCGCTTTGATTTTTGCCTGAGCATTCTCAACCGATTCAATGTTTGAAGATACAATAGTAACCTTGCCATCATCAGATATTTCTATTTCCGCACCGGTCTCTTCAATAAGTCTTCTAATCGTTTTTCCCCCGGGACCAATGATCTCACCAATTTTCTCTTTTGGTACGGTTATCATAATTACTTTTGGCGCATAATCAGAAACTGATACCCGTGGTTCCTTTAATGTACTATCCATAATGTCAAGTATGTGACTTCTGCCTTCTTTTCCTCTCGCAAAAGCCTCTTTAATAATATCAATGCTCAGTCCGGAAATTTTTGTATCGAGTTGAACAGCGGTAATGCCATTTCTTGTGCCAGCAACCTTAAAGTCCATATCACCATAATGATCCTCATCACCAATGATATCTGATAAAATGGACTGTTTATCTCCTTCCTTCACAAGACCAATCGAAACACCTGCAACCTGCGTCTTTACAGGAACACCTGCGTCCATGAGTGCAAGTGAAGTGCCACAAACACTAGCCATCGATGATGAACCATTTGATTCAAGAATATCTGAAACGATTCGTATGGTATACGGGAAATGTTCCTCGATAGGCAAAACAGGCTCAATTGCTTTCTCCGCAAGTACACCATGCCCTATTTCCCTTCTTCCCGGCCCTCTCATCGGTCTTACTTCACCAACACTGAATGGAGGAAAGTTGTAATGTAGCATAAAGGACTTCACGCTTTCTCCTTCAAGATCATCAACTCTCTGTTGGTCTGTTGTAGTACCAAGGGTTACAGTACATAAGCTCTGTGTCATTCCACGCGTAAACAGAGCAGAACCATGAACCCTTGGTAAAATTCCCACATTACAATCTATTTTTCGTATTTCATCCGCCCTTCTGCCATCGATACGCAGATTACCAGATAGCACATTCTCTCTCATGTATTGGCGACGGAGCTCATCAATAAACAGATTAACATAAACCTGTGAATCAGGATAATCATTCTCAACTGCTTTACACGCTAATTGTCGCAATTTATCCTCAGCCTTTTTTCTCTCAGCTTTATTGACAATCCTGTTAATCCCTTCCACCTCAATTCTGGCGAACTCCACAACCTTTTCACGAAGCCCTGGAGGAAAAGGAAGATTGGGAACAACCCTTTTTGTCTCACCTATTTGTTCACGCAATCGTTCCTGCATCAATATTATTTCGTGAGCGATTGGAATTGCAATTTCTATTGCACGAATAATCTCATCTTCTGATACTTCAAAACTTCCTCCTTCAATCATTATAACTGAATTATCCTTTGTGACAACTACCAAATCCAGTTTGCTCTCTTCACGTTGAGAAAATGTTGGATTGATAATATACTCACCATCAATGTATCCTATCCTTACCGCTCCAATCGGACCATCAAAAGGAATGTCGGATATGGTGAGAGCAGCGCTTGTGCCAATAATTCCTAAAATATCGCTATCGTTCTCCTGGTCTGCTGAGAGGACAATGGCAATGATCTGCGTTTCACTCAGAAAATTCTTTGGAAAAAGAGGCCTGATTGATCGATCTATCATCCGCGATGAAATAACCTCTTTCTCACGTGGTCTTCCCTCTCGTTTGAAGAAGCCACCAGGGATTTTCCCTGCAGCATATGTTCTTTCAATATAATTCACTGTTAATGGAAAAAAATAGTTTAGTTCATTCGTATCTCTTGATGCGACCGCACTCACGAGAACCATTGTATCGCCATACTGTATAACAACGGATGAATCAGCCTGTTTGGCCAATCCACCAGTGCTGAATGATATCTTCCGCCCACCTATTTCTATCTTATCTTTGTAAATCATTAATCCTCCAAACGTTACGTAATCATCGGGAAAACACTTCGACCAAATGATACCGGATACAAATCCTTAAAAAAGTAACGACAATTATAGCAAGCGCCTACAGTGGCAAAGAATGAAGACTCAATTATGCCCTCAAGCCAAGCTTTTTAATAAGTGTTCTGTGCCGATTATCTCCTTTTGATGAAAGGTATTTGAGCAGTTTCCGCCTTTTACTTACCAGCATAAGAAGCCCTCTTCGCGAGTGAATATCTTTTTTATGCGTCCTCAAATGATTGGTGATTTCCTTGATCCTTTCAGTAAGGAGAGCAATCTGAACCTCCGGTGAACCAGTATCCCTTTCATGTATTTTGAAATTCTCGATAAGCTTGGTCTTTGCTCTCTCATCCAAAGTCACCTTAACCTCCTTGCTTTTATACAACTCCGTTAATAATTTTTCTTGCTGTATTCTCATCGCTCATAATCTGATCTTTTAGATTCTGGGCAGAACGGAATTTTTTTTCCTCTCTTATTTTCTCAAAAACTCTCACAACCAAATTCTTCCCATAAAGGTTTCCCGAAAACCCTATTATATGCAATTCACAACGTGAATGCCCATCGGTGCAAAATGTCGGACGTTTTCCCAGATAAAGCATTGCTCCGTATTCCTTACTATTGAGAACGACCTTTGCGACATACACACCTTGGCCAGGAAGAATTTTTTGGGGTGATGAAACCTCAAGGTTTGCCGTAGGAAATGATAGTGTTCTTCCAACACCCTCACCTTTAGAGACTCTCGCCGAAAAAAAGAACGCTCTTCCAAGCATTACATTTGCCTGTTTTATATTTCCCCGCACAATAAGGTCTCTAATTCCAGAACTGCTCACAACACGTTCTCCTTCTTTCACCTCTTTAACTTCAATAAGCTGAAAACCCTTTTCCCTTGAGAATACACCTAACAAAGGCAATCCTCCCTTTCCATCCTTCCCAAAGTGATGATTACACCCAACAACTATAGCATACGGATGGAAAAAACTCCATATTTTTTTAAGAAAATCTAAAGCCTTAGTTTTTGAGAACTTCTCAGTGAAAGGAATAATAACCACACCATCAACACCGAGATGCTGTAAAATCTTTAGTTTCTCATCTATCGTGGTGATCACTTTCAGGTTTTCCTTGCAGAAAAATTCCCTGGGTAAAGGATCAAAAGTAACCACAATACCTTTTCCACTGTGGACATGAGTGAGTTCTCTTACCTTGCAGAGGATTGCTTGATGGCCAATATGAATTCCATCAAAACTCCCTATCGCGACAATATTCCTATCTGTAAATAGCTTTTCTTTTTTAAAACCCTTTACAATTTTCATGCAACCGGACAAACCCCACTATGTGCCATTACCATCCCTGATAACAAAGTTTTCAAATTCTTCAGAGAGATTAAATGCTTCTCAATAACCTCCCTGTCCATAAGTTGATCGCCGTGGAGAGCTTCACGCAAGTCCCACGCACCAATGCGTCTTCTCAGAAGCGAGAAGAGCGTCCCTCCGCAACCAAGCATTTCTCCAACATCTCTTGCAATTGCTCTCACGTAGGTTCCTTTCGAGCACTCAATAATAATTTTAAGGAACGGATTTTCGTAATACAGAATGCTGAGAACAGATATAGTCACTACTTTTGCTTTTAGCGTGAAATCCTCTCCCTGCCGAGCAAGTTTATATGCTCTCTCCCCTCTATATTTAACTGCTGAAAACCTTGGAGGTACTTGTTGTATTCGTCCCATAAAACCTGTTAGCACACCTTTCATTGCATCATCTGATATCGGTGGAACCGAATTTCTTGACAATACCTTTCCCGAAATATCATCGGTATCTGTTCTGACACCTAACAGTATCTTTGCCACATATTCTTTCGGAAGCTGTTGAAGGAGTTGAATTGATTTCGTAGCTTTGTTAAATGCAACAAGAAGTAAACCACGAGCATCAGGATCCAGAGTTCCTGCATGTCCGATCTTCCTTACGCCGGTTACTCTTCTTAATTTTTTAATTATGTGAAAGGAGGTTGGTCCTTTTGCTTTATTGACGAGAAGAATACCTTCCATTTTAAAATGCATACGAAAGCGAGAATCGGTAATTTGCAGTCGGGAATTCGTACAACTCATCATCCACACCAATATCAAATTTCAGATTCTGAAATTGCACTCCTCCACCATAAGTAAGACCAATCCTTCTTCCAGCAGAATCTTTGAAATATCCAATTCTTCCTGTTAAAAGTTCAAAATATGTGTATTCCATTCCAATTGACTTCCACGTATCTTCATTTTCCTTCGACAAATCCCCACTCCAGTTAACAATTATTTTTGTAATGTCTGCAAGGAATATCAATTTGTTCATTTTTGTATTGAAAAGTTTGTAGCAAGCGCCAATCCTTAAAGTCCTTGGTAGTGGATCTTTGTTTCCGCTCTGTGCATACTGAATAGAAGGACCAATATTTTGCAAGGATGCACCAATACTCAAACCCTGCAGCGGTGTCTTGTAAAGCGTGCCAATATCAAGCGCCCAGCTCATACCTGTTCCGCCGCGCATATTCAGCACTCTCTCAACAATATCTGGGGGAGCAAGAAAACTGTA
>CBDUQV010000157.1:0-5197 GCA_965369615.1 uncultured bacterium
GGTATAATGTGCCATTTCTTCGCCACAGTTGGAACATTTCATACATTTCCGCCCCTATCTTTTGCTTTCGTATTTGATTTCAATTATTCATCTATTTAGGTATAGCGAAATTTTTCGCAATGTCAAGATAATTCAATCAATCAGCCAATTTCCTTGTTCTTTTCTCTTGACAATTACAACTAAAACGGTTATAATTTACTGAAAAGTGGTCTCTTTAGATAACTAAAAGAAAGGAGTTATTATGTCATGCGCACATATGGCGTTTTTTGTTGTAGGGTTCTTTGTCCTGATTCTGATTGCAAGTGCCGTGAAGATTCTGCAGGAGTACGAAAGAGGGGTGGTGTTCAGACTTGGAAGACTTGTTGGTTCAAGAGGTCCCGGGTTAATCATCATTGTCCCGATTGTTGACCGCATGGTTCGGGTAAGCTTGAGGGTAATAACGCTGGATGTTCCATCACAGGATGTGATTACCAAAGACAATATATCCATCAAAGTCAACGCTGTTGTATACTTCAGGGTAATGGATGCATCGAAAGCTATCATTGAAGTAGAGGATTACCTCTATGCAACGTCGCAAATTGCTCAGACGACCTTGCGGAGCGTAACCGGAGAGATCGAACTCGATGATCTTCTCACAAAACGTGAAAAGATCAACCAGAGGTTGCAGCAAATTATTGACAAAGCGACAGATCCATGGGGTATCAAGGTCTCAACGGTTGAGGTTAAGCATATTGACCTTCCGACAGAGATGCAGCGAGCAATTGCCCGGCAGGCAGAAGCTGAGAGAGACAGGAGGGCAAAGGTTATTCATGCAGAAGGAGAACTTCAGGCATCAGAGAAACTGGCAAAAGCAGCAAGCGTGCTGCAAAAAGAGCCGATTTCAGTCACGCTTCGTTATCTCCAGACATTGTCAGATATTGCAACAGAGAACAATTCCACAACACTCTTTCCGATACCGATCGATCTTTTTAATCCAATTATCAAAGCACTGGAAGGAAAGAAATAAAATTGGATTGCTCAATCATTGGAGAGAGGGTTACATGAGCAGGGAGAAGGGAAAATAAAAGACTGCCTTACAGATCCTGAAGCATTCAAGAAGGAAGTAGGGAATCCATCAGAGGTGATCGTATTGAACCCTGGAGAGAAATGTGAATTCAAGTAGCAGGTTGCAAAAGCAGTTTTTCTTTGCATGCACAATCATCTTATGTGGCGCATCTTTTTTGCTTGCTCAGGAACTAACGTTCAGCAGTGATTTTACTATCTTTGCAGCAAACCACCAAAAAGCGGATATCCAGATAAGCATTTTTGTGCCATACAGCCAATTACATTTCACCATTTCTGATAGTGTTTACCGGGCGGAAGTTGATATCTCTGCAATACTGTACCAGAGAAAGAAACAAAAAGGTGGTGAGATCTGGCGGAAGGAGATAGTTCTTGATGACTTTGACAAGACTAACTCAAATAAAGAGGGGATAAGTTGGACCCTGTCAATTCGATCCTTGTCCGGGAAGTTTGATATGCATATAAGGGTCAAAGATGTTGGAACTAAAAGAAAAGGCGAACACAAACTAAAAATCGAAGTACCCGATTTTATGAATTGTGACTTCTGGGTAAGCAAACCGGGTTTTCTCCTTGACGTAAATAGAAAGGAAAAAGGGTGGATTCTTTCCGGTAATTTATTTGTGGAGTATGGTACCATTTATTCACTGATACAGGTTGTTACGGATCCCATTAAAAGTGACAGTTTGCTGTTAAGCCACTATGTGATCGATGAAAATGATAACAGAATTGATAATAGCAGTAGATATTTCAGACAGGATTCTATTGTAACGTGGCAGCTTGTTTCCTTTCCAATAGAAAAGTTCAAGGAAGGTTCCTATACGATTTTAGTTGAGATTTCAAAAGATGCACGGATTGTTGCACGCAATAGCAAACAGATTGCTATTGCGTATCCATTTTTCTCTTCAAAACTCTATGCAGCGAGAGTAGAGCAAATGCTCTATATTACAAATGACAAAGAAGCGAAAGAACTCAAAGAATCATCTGGCGAAGATAGGGAAAAGGTTTGGAATGAATTCTGGTCAAAGAAAGATCCCATACCCCAAACCCCTGAAAATGAAACATCAGATGAATATTTCAGGAGGGTTGATTATGCGAATGAGCATTTTCGCAGTTTTCAATCGGGATGGAGAACTGATAGAGGGAAGGTTTATATCATTTACGGGAAACCTGATGAAATTGAATACCACCCTTTCGAAACAGAGGTTCCTTCCTATGAGATCTGGTTTTACTACAATTTAGGCAGAAAATTTATTTTTGCTGATTTAAGCATGACAGGAGATTACACTCAAATAAAGGAACGATGATGAAATATACTCTCATACTCCTTTTTGCTCTCGTATTAGTTTCATCACTTGCAGGAGAAGAGACATTTGTTTTTGACATAACAAGGTTTTACTGGAGTCATGGGGTCAGTGAAGTTGAGATACCCTTCGAGATTCCGCACGGTGCGCTTTCGTACAAGGAAGAACGTGATACGCTTGTGGCACCATTTCGGGTGATTATTTCATTCGAAAACCTTGATACGGATGAAGTACTTTTTGACACGCTTGATCGGAGGAGTATTATACCGAGCATGAAAGAAGCGAAAGAGAGAGACCTTGTTGCACTTGAGGAGTTCCGTGCATATTTCAAAGCAGGGCATTACCGGATGTCGATGAATATTATTGATGTTAATACAGGAAAAAGAATGACAAAAAGTGAGATATTCTGTATTGATTCGCTGCCTAAGGAACTTACAATCAGTGATATCAAGTTTGCCACGTCCATAGAGAGTGATAGTACCGAAGGAAGGTTCTCGAAGAATGGGTTGAGAATAATTCCCAATCCTTCTGGAATATTTGGTTGTCAGAAAACAACAATGTACTATTATTTTGAGGTGTATAATTTGTATGAAAATGATAAATCCTATGAAATATATTTCACGATATTTGATGAACAGGGAAAGATCGTCAATAAATTGAGTCCTAAAGAGAAACGTAAAGGAGAAAAAGGAACAATTGGAATTGACATTGGTGCCCTGAATGTTATTGCTTTCAAACCCGGTGAATATGTGCTGAAGATTGAAGTAAAGGATGGAGATGTATCTGCCTATAGTGAGAAACGGTTTGCTATCATAAAGAAAAAACCGATTACTGCCGTTGTGATCTCTTTTTTTAGCGAGGAAGAAAAGAAATTTTATGACAAGATAGAATATATTGCATCATCAAGTGAATTGAAGGAATACATTGCGTTATCAGATACAGGAAAGGTTGAATTCCTCAGGCGATTCTGGGGAAGGCGGGATCCTAATCCTGCAACTGTAGAGAATGAGGCACTGGTTGAGTTCATGAACAGGATTATGTATGTAGAGGATAAATTTTCTACACCGTTCAAGAAAGGATACGACACTGATAGGGGAAGGATTTATATAAAGTACGGTAGTCCTGATTCTGAAGATAAGTATCATTTTGAAACTGATTACAAGCCATATGAAATATGGGAGTACTTCTCATATGGAGGCTATAAGTTTATCTTTTCCGATTGGGGAGGGGATGGCGAGTTTCTACTTGTGTATTCCAGTACGCCCAAAGAACCCTCTTTTCCGAACTGGAGGAAGCTTGTACCTGCTGATGTAGGAATAATGCATGGCAACTGATGCGGGATGTCCGTAGGTTCTGGCGCTTTTTCCTTGACAATTTTCGTATAGTTTGCTATTCTCTATTGTTAAAATTGGATACTGATGGCAAAAATGGATGATGGATAAGATTTTGCGGAACGGGCAGGATACGGATAAAAGCAGATTACTCGTTTTTATGCTTGCGTCAAGAAATTTTGGTATTGAGTTAGATAAGATAAAAGAAATTACGGATTTGCTTCCAAAAACGAGATTGCCGGGTGCTCACCGTTTTGTTAAAGGACTGGGCAATTTAAGAGGAGAAATAATTCCGATAATCAGCCTCAGGGAAAGGCTTAATATACACGGTGAAGAAAAAGGTAAACAAATTATAATCGTAATATCAAAAAAGGTAAATTATGGATTGCTTATCGATAAAATTCAAGGAATCTATGCTGTCGATACAAAGGGATCCAAATCAATAAGTTCAATTTTTTCGCAGGATGTAGAGACATCGTTTCTTGTCGGTGTTTGCAAAGTGGAAAATTCTGATGTAATTTTACTGGACAGTGAGAAACTAATTGAGATTAATTAATAGGAGGGATCCATGCCAGTTCGTATCTTGATCGTTGATGATGCTATTTTTATGAGGAAAATGATAGGGGACATATTGAGAAAAGAGGGGTATGAAATATGTGGCGAGGCGGAGAACGGAATAGAAGCAATCAAGAAGTATAAAGAGCTGCATCCTGATCTGGTTACCATGGATATTATTATGCCTGATATGAGTGGAATCGATGCTGTTCAGGAGATTGCTAATTTTGATACGAATGCGAAGATCCTTATGGTAAGTGCAATGGGTCAACAGTCGCTGGTTGTGGAAGCAATCCAAAAAGGCGCCAAAGATTATGTTATAAAACCCTTTCAACCCTCTCGGGTACTTGAAGCGGTTGAAAGAGTATTAAAAACAAAGTAATGAAAGAGATTGATATTTCGAAATACTCAAGTATCTTCCGCAGTGAAACACGGGAATACCTTGTACAACTCAACCAGTATATTCTGAAGTTGGAAAAAGAGACTCACAGCTCCGAAACAATAGATGCAATTTTCCGAAACTACCATACAATAAAGGGAATGGCTGGAATGATGAATTACAAACTCATGGAAAGTGTTGCGCATTCGCTTGAAGATCTTCTCACCCTTGTCAGGAATGGAATTCTTACCGTTTCTTCGAGTATTATTGACCTTTTGCTTGAAGGGACAGATACGCTTGAATATTTAGTAGAAAACCCTGAGGATGACAGAGGTGATATTCATTTTTTGATAGAGAGGATTTCAAATATAAGTAAAGAAAAGGAAACGTTTCCTAAAGAGAAGAAACAACCGTTTGCCCGTGGAGGGAAAATAGTATGCGAGATATATCTCAAGGAAAATTCGCCATTTAATGGAGCTCGTGCGGCTGTGCTGATAGCAAATATGGAAACCATGTCAGAGATTACTGGTTATTCGCCTGAACATTCAGAAATTGAGTGTGGTGATTTT
>CBDUQV010000158.1:0-5192 GCA_965369615.1 uncultured bacterium
GAAAGGTGAACGACAGAGTGGCGGTGAAGAGAACGAGAGTATCCTTGCCGAGCTGACGGAGGCAGTGATAGGTGCTTTCTATCTTGACAATGGCTACGAATCCGCAGCTTTATTTGTGGAAAATTATATTATCCCCGACACTTTTAATATAGAATATTGGAATGCAAAAGGAAGATTGCAAGAAATCAGTCTTCGTAAGGAAGGCGAACTTCCTGTATACATAACAACTTCAGAATCAGACATTCATAACAAAACACAATTCAAATCATATGTAAAAATCAATGGGATTATCAGTGGAAACGGTGAAGGAAAAAACAAAAAGCAAGCGGAAGAATCAGCAGCACAGTGCGCACTCGCAAAACTCCGAAAAGGCAGTGAGTAATCATGAAGATCATTGTGTGTGTGAAACAGGTACCTGATACTGCAGAAGTAAAGATTGATCCAGAAACAAATACACTTATCAGGGAAGGTGTGGAATCTATTGTAAATCCATTTGATCTTCACGCTGTTGAAGAAGCCTTAAAAATAAAAAAAGCACTCAATGAGGTGGAAATTACAGCAATCTCAATGGGACCACCGCAGGCTACAGAAGCACTCAAGGAAGTAATTGCTATGGGAGTTGATAATGCATATCTGCTGTCTGCAAAAGAATTTGCTGGAGCTGATACACTGGCAACATCATACACCCTATCTTTGGCAATTCGAAAATTAGGTGCCTTTGACCTCATACTATGCGGAAAACAGGCAATTGATGGCGACACAGCACAAGTTGGACCAGGACTTGCAGGGCAGCTTGATATACCGCAGATCGCATACGTAAGAAAAATCGAATATATTGATAACAACAGTGTTCGCGTTCAGAGGATAACCGAAGAAGGACACGAAATTATTGAAGCTTTCCTCCCTGCTCTCTTGACGGTGGTGAAAGATATTAATATCCCGAGACTTCCAACCCTGAAGGGAAAGATCATAGCAAAGAAAACCGAAGTTCCTATTCTTACCCCCGGTGATGTTAATGCTGATGAAAAAAGAATTGGACTTACAGGATCACCGACTGCTGTCATTAAGATTTTTACACCGGATATGCGAAAAGACAGTAAAATCTTTACCGGCGATACGGAACAAACAGTAGATCAACTCTCAACAGAAATAGAACAAATTATAGAAAATATAAAATAATAATTGAGCGCGTATTTGAGGAGGAAATTATATGATAGAAGGAAAAATAGTACGGGTATCAGGTCCACTTGTAGTAGCAGAAGGTATGCTGGGTGCAAGAATGTACGATGTGGTGCATGTGAGCGAAAAAAGGTTGATGGGAGAAATTATCGAACTCAAAGACGACCTTGCATCCATTCAGGTATATGAGGACACCGAAGGCATTGGTCCTGGAGAACCTGTTTACGGAACAGGTGCACCTTTATCAGTTGAACTGGGACCGGGACTTATCGAGGCGATCTTCGATGGCACACAGAGACCCCTTAACATTATTCGGGAAATCGCTGGAGACTATATCTCAAGGGGGATATCCATCCCTGCTCTCGACAGAAAAAAGAAATGGACATTTAAGCCAACAAAAAAGAAGGGTGACAGAGTAGAAAGCGGAGATATAATCGGTACTGTTCAGGAAACATCTCTTATCACCATAAAAATTATGGTACCTCCCGAAGTGAACGGAACAATCGCAGAAATAAAAAAGGGTAATTTCACGGTTGAAGAAACCGTGGCTCGCGTGAAGGATGGGAAATCAACAAAGGACATATCGCTCATGCAGGTGTGGCCTGTCAGGATTCCCCGTCCCTATAAGCGGAAACTCTCTCCCAACAAAGCACTGGTCACCGGTCAGAGAGTATTGGATACATTCTTCCCTGTGGCTCAAGGTGGAACCGCCTGTGTTCCCGGTCCTTTCGGTTCAGGGAAAACAGTTATTCAGCACCAGCTGGCAAAATGGGCAAATGCTGAGATAGTCGTTTACATTGGCTGTGGTGAAAGAGGAAATGAAATGACCGATGTGCTTCTCGAATTCCCCAAATTGATAGACCCGAGGAGCAAAGAACCATTAATGAAAAGAACGGTACTTATTGCAAATACATCCAATATGCCTGTCGCAGCCAGAGAAGCATCTGTATATACTGGAATTACCATTGCCGAATACTTCAGAGATATGGGAATGGGTGTCGCAGTCATGGCAGATTCTACTTCACGGTGGGCAGAGGCAATGAGAGAAATCTCAGGAAGATTAGAAGAAATGCCCGGGGAGGAAGGATACCCTGCCTACCTTGGAGCACGCATCTCATCTTTCTACGAACGTGCTGGAAAGGTTATCTGTCTGGGGAGTGATAAACGAGAGGGAACGCTTTCAGTCATCGGCGCAGTATCTCCCCCCGGTGGAGATCTTTCCGACCCTGTTGTTCAAGCTACACTAAGAGTGGTAAAAGTATTCTGGAGCCTCGAGGATAAACTTGCTGCAATGAGACATTTCCCTGCCATTAGCTGGCTGAACAGTTACTCGCTCTACGCTGACTCCCTTGAGACTTTCTTCACAGATACTGTTGATCCCCGTTTTGTTAGCAATCAAAAGACAGCTATGCGTATCCTGCAGAATGAAGCTGAACTTCAGGAGATCGTCAGACTTGTAGGCGTCGATGCGCTCAGTGAGCACGACCAGCTCGCCCTTGAAGTTTCCCGCTCTATCAGAGAGGATTTTCTCCACCAGAATGCCTTCCATGATGTTGATACGTATACGACACTCAAAAAGCAACACATGCTTCTGGAGATCATACTCCACTTCTATGAGAGAACAAAGGAAAGCCTTTCACGGGGAATCTCAATAGAAACAATAAAATCGATGAAAGTTAGAAATAAAATTGCCCGGGCGAAATACATCCCCGAGCAGGAGCTTGGTAAAATTGAAACAATAGCGACTGAAATTGATGCCGAACTTACATCGCTTTCTACAGAAGAGATTAAGACAGGAGCATGAGAGGAGGTTGAATGTATAAAGATTATCAAACAATAACTGACATTTCAGGACCGCTTTTGATCATCGATAAGGTTAAAGACATTAAATTCGGTGAGCTCGTTGAGATTTTTCTTCCTGATAACAGCAAAAGAAGAGGTCAGGTTCTTGAGGTAAACAGGGATACAGCCCTGATACAGGTTTTTGAAGGAACATCCGGTATTGACATTGATCAAACCAAAGTTCGATTTCTGGGGCGAGAACTTGAGATTGGAGTATCACTTGACATGCTCGGAAGGGTTTTTGATGGCCTTGGCTCTCCCATAGATGGTGGTCCTTCCATAATACCTGAAGAACGGTTGGACATTAGCGGAGCACCCATAAACCCAACGGCACGCAATTACCCGAACGAATTTATTCAAACTGGCATATCAAGCATTGACGGTCTTAACCCTCTGGTGAGAGGACAAAAGCTTCCCCTCTTTTCCGGTTCAGGACTTCCCCATAACAGACTTGCAGCACAGATTACGCGTCAGGCGAAGGTTCTGGGCAAAGAAGAATCATTTGCCGTCGTCTTCGGTGCTATGGGAATAACATTTGAAGAAGCCCAGTTCTTTATCGATGATTTTAAAAGAACGGGCGCGATCGAGAGGGCAGTGCTCTTCCTCAACCTTGCAAATGATCCAGCAATTGAACGAATCGCCACACCCAGGGTCGTTTTTACGGCAGCTGAATACCTTGCCTTCAAAAAAGATATGCATGTGCTCGTCATCCTCACCGATATGACAAATTATTGTGAAGCACTGCGAGAAATCGCAGCAGCGCGAAAGGAAATACCGGGCAGAAGAGGATACCCTGGTTATCTGTACACCGACCTTTCAACCATTTATGAACGCGCAGGACGTATAAAAGGAAAACAAGGCTCCATAACGCTCATACCCATCCTCTCAATGCCTGAGGATGATAAGACACATCCAATACCTGATCTTACCGGTTATATAACTGAAGGTCAAATCATTCTCTCCCGGTCCCTTCACCGAAAGAAAATTTCACCCCCCGTTGACGTTCTCCCATCTCTTTCAAGATTAAAAGATAAAGGTATTGGAAAAGGAAAAACACGGGAGGACCATGCTGATCTTCTTAACCAGCTGTACGCAGCTTATGCAAAGGGAAAGGACGCACAAGAACTTGCCGTCATTCTGGGTGAAGCATCGCTCTCAGAGATGGATAAACTCTATTATGACTTTGCTGATACTTTTGAAAAACAGTACGTTTCACAAGGTGAATATGAGAACCGTTCAATAGAAGAGACACTTGATCTTGGGTGGAAACTGCTCAGTATATTCCCGAAAGAGGAAATGAAAAGGGTTCGGGATGAATATCTGGAAAAATACTTCAGTAAATTTAGAGCCGAGAAAGATATGGATGAGAAAGGTGGGATAAATTATGCTTCTTGATGTGAATCCAACCCGAATGGAGCTATTAAGACTGAAAAAGAGACGCATCCTTGCAAAAAGAGGACACAAACTGCTCAAAGACAAGCAAGATGAGCTTATGAAACAGCTTCTTGACCTTGTAGATACGGTGAAAGAACTGAGAAAAAAAGTAGATAAGGAGCTTTCTCTTGCAACCGCACGGTACCTCTTTGCAAAAGCGGGAATGAAATCTGAATTTCTTGCCAATGCAATGCTCATCCCCGGGATACAGATCGAACTTGATATAAGTGAGAAATCCACAATGGGTGTTAAGACTCCAATCTTCAAAGTGAAGACAGAAGGACGAATACAGAACTATGGCTTTGCTCATACAACTGGCGAACTTGATTCTTCACTGCTTTCCATTGAACGAGTGGTTGAGGAAATTGTGCACCTTGCCGAACAGGAGAAGAAACTACAGCTTATGGCAGATGAAATCCAAAAGACAAGAAGGAGGGTGAATGCTCTTGAATATATTCTCATCCCCAATCTTGAGGAAACAATTCGATACATTACAATGAAACTATCAGAAATAGAACGTGGAAATCTTACGCGATTGATGAAGGTAAAGGATATCGTTCGCGCCCGTTAGCCCCCACCCAAAACATTTTTTGCCACAGAATGACACAGATACGCCACTTTCGTAATTACCCAACCCATCACAAAGTCTCATTTAACCACAGAATCACACAGATACGCCACTTTCGTAATTACCCAACCCATCACAAAGTCTTATTCAGCCACTGATTAACACAGAT
>CBDUQV010000159.1:0-5153 GCA_965369615.1 uncultured bacterium
TTCTTATGTCTTATGTCCTTCTTTTTCGTGCTCCTGTACCTTGTGACTTGTGCCCAGATTTAACTTTTCACTTTTCCCTTGTGTCTCGTCTCTCTTTTTCCTGTTATTCTCCCATACGCCAACACACCGTTACTCCGACACGCTCATCGCTTTTCCCTCATTTTTCTTCTGCCTTCTTCCGTTACCCTGATGCTATCTCCCTTTGTAACCTCACCACCTTTTATAACCTTTACAAAAATCCCTTCCGTGGGCATCACACAGGTCCCGACCTGAGCAAATATTTCGCAATGTTCATGACACTCCTTGCCAATCTGTGTAACTTCAACCAGAATATCATTGCCAATCTCTAATCGTATTCCGATAGGCAAAGCAATGAGGTCAATTCCTTCCGTGGTAAGATTCTCTGCCATATCACCAGGATTAACCTTCACACCTAATTTCCTCATCTTTTCTATGCTTTCAATTGCAAGAAGACTAACCGATCTTTCTGTCCCACCATGTCCATCGTTCACTAATCCAAATCCTTCCTTTATCATTGCATGCTTAACATCCTTTTTTTTGACTCCCCGTTCTTTTGAAACGCACACAGCAACTATTTTTCCCATTTTATTCCTCTCAGTGGTTGAAGGCATACGCCATGCTGGCTCTTGCCCCTTAAAGTGCGAAAACGCTGAAAGCATTTCCGCTTGTCCAGTCTGTCACACAGGATGTATTTGCTATCGTAGTGATTATACGGGGCAATTCTAACGGAGTCCTTTTCCTTTATCCTTTATCCTTGCCTCTCTTATACTGTCCGCTCTTCCCCCCCTGTTTCTCCAGAAGTTTAATTTCCGCAATTATTATTTCTCTGTCAACTGCTTTGCACATATCATAAATCGTGAGTGCGGCAACAGCTACGCCAGTCAGCGCCTCCATTTCCACGCCCGTTCTTCCTGTTGTTTTTGCACTACACACAATATCGAGACAGGACTCATCTTTATTGATAGTAATATCTATCCTGACATTGGTAAGCAGAAGTTTGTGACAGAGGGGGATCAGGTCATCCACCTTTTTTGCAGCCATTATTCCTGCAAGTTTTGCAACCGCAATCACATCTCCTTTTTTGATGCTATTCCTTTCAATAATCTCTATAGTACCTGTTTTCATGACAACCTGTCCAGCTGCAACTGCCAACCGTTCTGTACTATCCTTCTCTGTTATGTCAACCATGGATGCTTTCCCCGATTCATCAATATGCGATAATATTCCCATTCTATCCTCCAATGGATGCCATGGGTTTCCCGACGACTTTCCCGCCGTTCGTTTCCGCCGGCGAGAACGGTTTTTTCTGAACTGTATCGCGTATAAATCGCTTTAACTCATCGTCAGTTCCACCGCTCCTGAGCACTTTTTTTATATCAGTACTGATCTCGTTCATAAGGCAAACATACAAATGACCATCTGCAGTCAACCGCAACCTGTTACAGCGCTCGCAAAATCCTTCGCTCATCGGCGCAATGATCCCGATCCTTCCCGGTGCATCCTCATACTTCATGTAATGTGCAGGACCAGCTCCCTTTATGTCGGTTACCGCAATGAGTTTGCCATACTTCTCCAATTTTCTCTGCACATCTTTAAGTGAAAAAAATGCGTGCCTCTTGTGAATAGGCATATGCTCAATAAATCTAACCGTGAGTGGTTTCTCTCTCGTTAGTTCAGCAAAATCAAGAATCTCGTCTTCGTTGCTTCCCTGTATGACAACAACATTTAATTTGACCGGAGAAAATCCGGTTTCCAGAGCCACATCAATACCACGTAATACATCGTTAAGCTTGTCCCTGCCGGTAATCTCTACAAATCTTTCTCGTTTCAGTGTATCGAGACTGATATTCAACCGCTTTATGCCTGCTTTAAACAACAATCCAGCATAATCCTGAAGGAGCGTACCATTTGTCGTTATCGAAAGATCTTCGATTGAATCGATCGAATGCAGCATCTGGATAAAGTGAACTATATTTTTTCTTATGAGCGGTTCACCTCCGGTAATGCGAACCTTTTTAATTCCAAATTCAGAGGCACACCTAACTACCCTTGCAAGCTCCTCGAGCGTCAGGATTTCTTCTCTTTCAAGAAGAGGAAAATCATCTGTTGAGCAATAGGTACACCTGAGATTACATCGATCCGTAACGGAAACTCTCAAATAGTCAATTGTTCTGTTAAACCTATCGATTAGTCTGTTATTGGTCATTGGTCATTGGAACTCTTTTTAAGAGTTCTACTTCCACTTCATTCCCTTTATTAACCCCTTCTTCATCCCTCGGAATATGAAGCAGTCCATCGGCTGATACAAGACTACTGAGAATTCCAGCACCTCGTTTGAGCGGCATTGCGTACCACATATCATCTTTCCTCGCGAGCTTTACTCTCACAATCTCATCCATACCAAGCCTGGATGCAATATCCTGTTCAAGAATTGCTTTCACACTCCTGCGTTTTTGTGCGGCAATTCCAAGAGCCATAGCAACTGTTTCCCTTACAAATATATCAAGAATAACATACGCAGAAACGGGATAACCAGGAAGCCCAATAACAGGTGTTTTGTTAATACTGGAGAGAATAACAGGCTTTCCCGGCATCAGGTCAACCCCGTGAATGTACACCGTACCTACTTTTTTAATCACCTTCGGTGTATAATCTTCACTGCCGGCAGATGAACCGGCAATGGTGATAACAATATCGTTATGCGAAATCGCCTGCAGCAATGCTTTCTCTATTGCTCTCATATCATTTTTAACGATAGGAAATCTTTCGGGCACGCCACCCCACTCGGTAATCATGTTCGCTGCAATGTATGAATTGCAATCAAAGATCTTCCCGTATTCTAAAACGGGCGCACCGGGTCGTATCGTTCTTCCAGGCTCAACAATTTCCGAGCCCGTTGGAATAATTGCCACATGTGGTTTCCTTCGCACATCCACACCGAACACTCCACAACTGAGCATCGCACCAATATCAACAGGACGTATCAGGTGGCTTTCACCAACAATGAAACCTCCAGCAATGAAATCCTCTCCTTTGAATCGAACATCCTTCCCTGGAGGAACGGCATATTTTACCTCGACGGTCTTTGCGTCAATAGTGACCACATCCTCAATTTTAATAACTGCATTGTATGTATCCTTCAAAGGATTCCCTGTATCGATAAAATCACAATTCGTGCCAACAATAAGTCGTTTTGGATCGGATGGTGAAGCCTCAAAGGTTATCTCTGCATTAACAGCAATTCCATCCATCGCAGCTGAATTGAAAGCAGGTGATGGTATGAGTGAGGAAACCATACAAGCTGTTACTCGATGAAGCGAATCCCTTACAGGAACTGTTTCAGAGTCCAGGGGAAAACATGATGTGAATCTATTGGTGAATGCATGCAGTGCTTTTTTCCATTCCGTTTTTTTAAGATAGACGTTTCTCTCCATAGATTGAAATTGTAACACAATTACAGAGAAATTTCAATGAAAAAGCAGAAAGGTGTGAGCAAAAATGGAAGCATCCGTGAAAGAAAATATTTACATAATAAAAACATCTACCAAAGTGCCCTGTTCAATACCTTCACTTTCAAGATCGATCCGGGCAATTCCATCTGATTTTCCAAGGCTTGAAATGACATGTGAGCCTCCGGGAATAGGCTGAGCCCACACACCTCCACTCTTCTCTACCAAACTGACCCTGATGTATTCCTCCCTTCCAGAAACCGATGGCACATTCTCTGTAATCCTGGCTTGAATCTTGTTCTGTTCTCCAATACGCTCATCACGCAAAACCATTTTTTCTATTAACGGTTTAACAATAAGATAAAAGATAACCGCGCAGGAGACGGGATGTCCCGGGAGTCCAATAACTGGTTTATTATTTACCATCGCAAGAATCGTCGGCTTCCCTGGTTTTAGGGCAAGGCCATTTGCAAGAATGTGCGATCCTGACAGAGCTGTAATACAATCAAGTGTTATATCTTTTGTTCCAACCGAACTTCCTCCTGATATAACGACAATATCGGAATTCGCAAGAGCTTGACGGATAAACTCTTTCAGTTTCCCAAACACATCTTTTATTATGCCAAAGTCAACCGGTATACCTCCATACCGCTCTGTCATCGAATGGAGTGTATATGCATTTATTCCTCGTATCTCACCAGGGGAGGGTTCTTGCTCTGGCGGAACAAGTTCATCACCCGTAGATATAATTGCAACAGATGGTTTTTTGTACACATCAACTGCAATAATACCACAGGCAGATAGTGTTCCAGTATCCTGCGGTCTGATTCTCATTCCTGCTTTCAGTAATACATCTTTCCTCGTAATATCACTTCCCTTGCGGATAATATTCTCTCCCGGGGCAACCCGCCTTTTAATGAATACCCTCCTGCCGTCAGTCTCAGTATACTCAATCATCACAACAGCATTTGCTCCCCCGGGAACCATTCCTCCAGTCGGGATAGAGATTGCCTGACCGGTCTTGAGCGTTAATGTTGTTTCTTGCCCCATGATAACATCACCGACAAGCGAAAGATTGACTGGTTTTGATTCTGTTGCTTCAAACGTGTCATCTGCAAACACAGCAAATCCATCCATGGTCGATCGCTCAAAATGTGGAACGTCGCAAGGAGCAATAATGGTACGACCTAAAATTCTTCCCGCACTATCCCTTGTCTCTATTCGCTCCTGCTCCATTACCGGAAGCTCAGTGAAGAGAGAAAGGGCTTTCGCCCTTGTTATAACCTTAAAAAATTTCTTGTTCATTACTTTCAAGAGATTTGAGCCACAAAGACCCAGAAAACTGAATTTCATTACAACAGGGATTTTAGGGGTAGGAAACACCGATTTTATGTTGTTTTTTCTTTCTTTTTCTCCGGCTCGTCTTCTTCTTCCAGCTCATTCTGGATGCTTTTCATCCCTTTCTTGAACTCCTTGATTCCCTTTCCAAATGAGCGCATTACTTCAGGAATCTTCTTTGCACCAAAGAGAAAAAGAACGATCACCAGAACAATGGTAATTTCCTGCCAGCCAATACCGCCACCAAGCATTATTGATCACACTCCCCATTAAAATTCGGACATAAAACCACACATAGTATGTCTACTGTTATACGGTAATCTTTATCTCTATGGACTTCATGTC
>CBDUQV010000160.1:0-5033 GCA_965369615.1 uncultured bacterium
GATAGTCATGCTGAGCCTGGAGAATATCATAGTGGTACTCCTCCTCTTCTTTAATAGTGTTCAGTATTTTTGCTGCAAGCTGGTCATCAGTAGTTTCTGCCGCTTTTCTGTAGTGTTCAATGGACTTTCGTTCACTTTCCATCCCTATCCGCAATGCATCCAGATCACTCTGATCAACATCTCCCTTCTTCTCTACTTCTCCTTCAAATACCGGAACTTTTCCTATATTCGGACTTCTTTCAGCCAATTCTTTCCATTCACCAGAACCTGTAATCGTATCAAACATCTTCTGAAATGTTTTCTGATGAATAGCTTCATCCCGGGCAAGCCCCTCAAACATTTTCTTTCCAAGTTCATTGTCCGTTTTTGAAGCCGCATCTTCATAAAATTTTTGTCCCTCGATCTCCATCCGGATCGCCACCTTGATAGCATCTATAACAACCGGGCTCAACTCACTCATCATCTCTCCTCTTTCTTCTTTTTACTTTTATAGTCTTTAATTGCTTCCTTGAGCGCATCTGCAGCAAGATTTGAACAGTGCATCTTCTGCGGCGGTAGTCCGTCAAGTTCATTTGCAACATCATCCCGCGATATTTTTATTGCCTTGTCAATATGCATTCCTTTTGCCATTTCAGTAACCATACTACTCGTAGCAATTGCTGAACCACAACCAAAGGTTTTGAATTTGATATCAATTATAATATCGTTCTCAACCTTAATAAACATTTCCATCAAATCACCACAAACGGGATTTCCAACCTTTCCATAACCATCAGCATCCTCTATTTCGCCAACATTCCTTGGATTGGTAAAATGCTCCATCACCTTTTTACTATATCCAATATTTCCCATACAATATCACCTTTCTTCTTTAAAGTGGCGAAAGCTTTCGTAATCTTCCAACCGTCTCTTTCACAGCCCTTACAATTACAGGAATCTGTTTGGCAGCACGGTCATCAGTACCTGTCCCACTTCTATCTTTCCTATCTTCCGCTTTGTCATTGAAATAGACATTGGGCTATATTGTCCATAAACCATGAACACTGCAGTATTCGCGAGCTTTGACATCGTCAGCGTCTACAGAGAATGTTGCCTCAGGAACATCACCTGGTTTGAGGAAATGGCGATACGCCTTTCCATCCGCAATAAGTTCAATCCACTCGATGTAGTGTTTCTCTTCCATGGGATGTTGCACAGAACCGACTTTGACATAAAACCCCTTGTCGGTCTTTTCTAAGACAGGAAGATGTTTTTCTTTCCCTTCCTCTTCTGTTTTCTCCTCAAAAAGCTTCATTGCCTGATTACAGCAAACAAGTTATCCCGCACCTACGTGAAGAACCTCAGCAATGTTCCCGAAAATTTCGCATTTGTAAACCTGAAATTTCTTTGTCATAGCAGCCTCCTCAGTATTTTTCATTCTTTGCTCTGAGCAGGGGGAACAAATACCCTCTGACCAAGGTCTTTATCAATCATAAATAAACCACCGGGGGAATTTCCTGCAAGTTTGATCTTCTGTAATACTGCATCAGCTGATGCTTCCTCTTCAACCTGCTCATTCACAAACCATTGCAGGAAGTTGCTTGTTGCATGATCCTTTTCTGAAAGAGCAAGATCAACAAGACCATTAATAAGACCCGTAACCTTCTGCTCATGTTTATACACATGCTCAAAAACAGCAAGGGAAGAGTCCCATTCGGTTTGTGGACCATCTATTGGCATAAGCTGTACCTTACTCCCACGCTCAAGAATGTGATCGTAGAACTTCATTGTATGCATATACTCTTCCTGGGCTTGAACCTTCATCCAATTTGCAAAACCCTTGAGATTTATTGATTCAAAGAATGCTGACATTGAAAGATACAGATATGCGGAATAAAGTTCAGCATTTAATTGCGTATTGAGCGCTTTGAGGATTTTGTCCTTCAACATCTACTTCCTCCTTTTTAAACAGAAACAACTTCTTTTACCTCGGGAACTTCCTCCTTCAGCAAACGCTCTATGCCTTGCTTGAGAGTCATCTGGCTCATTGGACATCCTGCACAGGCACCCATTAGTTTAACCTTCACCACACCATCTTCTGTAACCTCTACCAGTTCGACGTTTCCTCCATCAGCCTGAAGAGATGGTCTTATCTTTTTTAGTGCAGCTTCAACTTTCTCTTTCATTTTTTCACCTCCTTCTTTTTTCGTGATTTTTCTTGCTTTTTCAAACATTCAACGCACACACCATAAAGATACGCCTGAACATCTTCTACCTGATGTCCAGCAATTTTCATGTTATCGATTAAGGGACAATCAACCTCAACGTCTATTGTCTTCCCACATACTCTGCAGAGAAGATGATGATGCCGTTCAGCAATCGGATCATAACATGCTTTATCCCCCCGTATGTGAAGCTCCTGGATTTCACCCATCCCTTTTAGCAGTTGCAGTGTTGAGTATACCGTTGCGGGAGAAATCGAAGGATACTTCTTTTTTATTACATTATAGATTTCATCCACACAGGGATGATGTTTATTCTTCATCAAGAACTCAATAACAGCCAACCTCTGTGGTGTGAGTGTCACTCCTTTCTCTTTTAATCTTTCAATTGTTCCCTTCATATCATCTCCTTGTAAAGAACTAATAAGAATTACTTATTTGTAATAATTATAACATTAAATTGGTTATTTGTCAAGGGGAAAATAACTTTTTTCAATGAATTACTTGACAAATAACCGATTGAGCATTATAGTGGAGTAAATACCCTATACGGGTATATGGTATAAGAAAGGAGCGAACACATGATAAACAAACAGGTTGAGAACAAAACATTGCTCAGACTGAGGAAAGTTGAAGGACAGATAAAAGGAATTCAAAAAATGATAGAGCAGCGTCGGTACTGTATTGATGTGGTCATGCAGATCACTGCTGCGGAATCTGCCCTCAGTACAATCGCTGAAATAATACTAAGAAACCACTTGGAAACATGTGTTAAAGACGCTTTTATGTCAAAAGACACGCAGAAAAGAGAAAGGAAGATCTCAGAACTGATGAAAGTTTATAGGAATCTTCGAAAACATTAATAAAAGGAGGTAAAACAATGGAAAAAGATCTCATCTGTGGGATGGACATTGATCCAACAGTTGCATTGACTTCACAGTATAATGGGAAAACGTACTTCTTCTGCAGCACAGCATGTAAGGAAATGTTTGACAAAGAACCAGAGAAATATGCTAATAAAGATAAACCGTCTGGTGGTTCATGCTGCTGTGGTTGCTAATTTTGAACCGGGGAAATAACAATGAAAAAAGCGAGGAACACAATACCAAAACCACAATTGATTCTCCAGAAAGAATCTACAAAACTTAAAATTGGCGGAATGTCCTGCGCTGCATGTGCAGGAACAATAGAAAAGGCATTAAGAAAGCAAAGCGGTGTTGTTTCTGCACGTGTAAATCTTGCGACAGAAAGCGCAACTATCGAATACGATCCGGTCACAACCAATACAAGAAAATTGATCAAGACCGTAGAAGCTTCCGGTTACTCGGTTGACAGAAGACAGGAAGAAAATGCCGTTACTGAGGCTCAAAAGGCAAAAAGAAGACTCACCCTTGCATGGATAGGAACCACTCCGATCGTTATGCTCATGATTCTAAAAATGGTATTCAGTATCGAGGTACCTTTCTATCATCATGCTGAACTGTTGCTTGCCGCTATGGTTCTCGCCATTCCGGGATTCCCAACCTATAGGAGTGCCATAAAGTCGATACTGCATGGAAACACCAACATGGATGTACTCATCATGATGGGCACGGGAGCGTCCTTTATAACCGGCATCCTGAGAATGTTTCATTTTCCCATAGAGAGCTTTGCAGGCGTTGGAGCAATGATAATGGCATTCCATCTCGGTGGACGTTATATAGAATCTTCAGCGAAAGGAAAGGCGTCACAAGCAATACGCAAACTCCTGGAATTGGGAGCAAAAACAGCCCGAATTCTCAAAGGGGGCAGAGAGATAGAGATACCTGTTGATGAAGTGTCGGTAAGTAACATAATGATTATCAAACCGGGCGAAAAAATCCCAACGGACGGAGAGATTATTGAAGGAGAAAGCGCTATTGATGAATCAATGGCTACCGGTGAATCCATGCCTGTTAGAAAGAAACCAGGAGATACGGTGATCGGTGCTACGGTAAACCAGATGGGTCTCTTAAAAGCAAGAGCAACGAAAATTGGAGAAGACACATTTCTTGCTCAGGTAATTGAACTCGTTGAAGAGTGCCAGGGCTCAAAGGTTCCCATACAGAAATTTGCAGACAGGATTACCGCCTACTTTGTTCCCACAATTATTGGCGTTGCTCTTGTTTCATTCCTGCTGTGGATATTTTTTCCACAACTGTTTGTCGGAATTGCCGTAAGGGCATCGCAATTTCTTCCATGGGTGAATCCCTTTATCTCGTCAGTATCGCTTGCAATCTTCGCTGCAATTGCAGTTCTCGTCATCGCCTGCCCATGCGCTCTCGGTCTTGCAACACCAACTGCATTGATGGTGGGTTCTGGTATCGGCGCGCAGAACGGTATCCTCTTTAGATCTGGTGAATCCATTCAAACCATACGAGAGGTGACGACCATCGTCTTTGACAAAACGGGAACCATAACAAAGGGCAAGCCAGAAGTCACTAATATTACCTTACAGCCCGGTTTTTCCAATCACGATGTTCTGGAATTTGCGGCATCCCTTGAGCAGGGCTCAGAGCACCCACTTGCTCAAGCTCTTTTAGAGAAAGCGGCGAGCGAAAATATAGTGCTCACAGATCCGATCGATTTCGAAGCTATCTCTGGAATGGGAATAAGAGGCTCTGTTAAAGGGAAGACCATTCTGGTTGGCAATGAAGCCTTATTGAAGCACGTAGGTATTGACACGGGTTCAATTGACTCCACCAGAGAAAATCTCCAGAACGAAGCAAAGACCGTAGTCATCGTTTCCATTGATGGAACGGTTGCGGGACTCATTGCAATTGCAGATGAGTTGAAGGAAGATGCAATCGAAGG
>CBDUQV010000161.1:0-5002 GCA_965369615.1 uncultured bacterium
AGAGAAAATACACATTAGTGTTTTGTCACACAAGTAGCTTTACAGTACTTGTCATTCTGAGGGCTCCGTAAGAAGCCCGAAGAATCTCGGTTTTATCTATGTCAGAGATTCTTCCAGAGTCAATAGAGAAAGGATTACTCAGAATGACAGTAAAGATAATTAAGATACATTATATTAGGCTTGACTATCGGGAAGTGGTATGATAAAGAGGTGATACATGAATAATGAAGGTTTTACACTCATTGAACTTATGATTGTTATTGTCATCATCGGAGTTTTAGCAGCCATTGCTATACCCAATTATATGAGCATGAGGCAGAGAGCAAGAGAGGCAAGTGTCAAATCGAATATGCACACATTACACCTTGCTATTGCGGATTTTTCCACCATGGTAGAAGGACAGTTCCCCGACCATCCAACCACACGGGTAATGGATGTAATAGCCCAGATGGGGGGAGGGAGCACGAACGACCAGAGGATTGCGGACAACTGTCCGGGAACAGCAGTAACGGTAAATATGGGAACGGGTACAGCTTTGCTTCCCGGGAACAACGTTTACAAGAACCCATTTCTCCTCAATGCACATTCACTTGATATCAATCCGGACCAGAATAATCCACCTGCGCATGCTCCCATTGCTCCTGGTATCTCCGGACAGGGCACGGTGTACTACACTCCTGTTGATATTAATGGTTTTACCGCTCGTGGTTTTAAAATCTTTGGTGACGGAACCAGAGGAATCCTTGATATGATTTACTATCCGGGATAACACATTTACGTTACGGTAAGTATGCTCTGCAACTTATAGGAAATTAAAAGTATATGTTCTGGTATATAGCGGTTGGAGTTTCGCTTTTTCTCTTCGGACTATGCATTGGGAGCTTCCTTAATGTTGTTATATACCGTCTCCCACAGAAACGCTCCATTGTTTTTCCAGCTTCTCACTGTCCGGTCTGCAAAAAAAAGATAGCGTTTTATGATAATATCCCTCTTCTCAGTTTCGTCATACTGGGGGGGCGGTGCCGGTACTGCAAAAAGAGGATTTCGATACAGTACCCCTTTGTGGAATTTATTTCCGGAATGATCCTTCCGGTTTTCTTTTATCTTTTTGGCTTTTCGATGCATTTCTTTCAGGGAGCGCTCTTTCTCTATATCCTGCTCCCTATTTTTGTTATTGATATGAAACATCAGGTTATACCTGATGTGATTTCTATCCCCGGCATTGCAGCGGGATTTGCGTTTTCATTCTTTCTGAAAGACATAATCTGGTATGAGTCCCTGATCGGCATTGCGGTGGGGGGAGGACTGCTCCTCCTCATTGCTGTGCTGGGTAAACTCGCATTCAAGAAAGAAGCCATGGGAATGGGAGATGTGATGTTGTTCATGTTGGTCGGTTCATTTCTTGGCTGGAAGCGAATAATCCCGACACTTATTATAGCAAGTTTTCTCGGTAGTATTGTTGGTATAATTATTGTCAGAAGAAGAAAGAAAAAAGATTCAATAGTTCCCTTTGGACCTTTTATTGCTGTTGCTGCGGTACTTGCCTACTTCTGGGGGAATTTCCTCATAGAGAAGTATCTTTCTCTTTTTCGTTAGGTTTTGTCCCACAGGCTCCGCTACTTGAGCTTAAAGATAACGGGCAATGATACCCACACTCTCACAGGCTTATCCCTCTGTTTCGCAGGATAAAAAATTGTTGCATACGCTGCCTTCATTGCTGCTTCATCAATGTCCGGTGTTATAGATTTCAAAACCTTTGTTTTCAGAACCCTTCCATCGGTATCTATGAGCAGTTGTAGTACCACCGTTCCTTCGATGCCAGCTTGTTTCGCAATCTGCGGATAGTCCGGTTTAACGACACTTTTTGGTCTCGGAGGAGTATCGTACGCAACAAATTCAGGGGTTTCCACATTATGGGGAATTGGCATCTTGTTGAAGGTCTCAAAGTTTGCTGTTTTTGCTATGGTAGCCCGCTCGATTTCGTCCTCGCTTTCTGCCTCAACGGGAAGCGGAGGTTTTTCTATAGGCGGCAGTTCCTCCACATTTTCAATGATTTCCGGATCAATTTCGACCTTTACCGCCCTGTTGATCATAGGAACGTATGGATGGAGTGAATAATGAGGAAACAAATGAAAGAGAACGATAAAGATGAGTATACTCGCGAAAAACGAGACTCTGAAAAGCAGTACTGAGGACTTCTTGAGATCAGCCACTTGTACAGTCTTTTTCATTCTAATCACCTCCTTCATTATTTATAGACAATGATACGATGAGAAGGTTCTGATAATTCTTCCGTCTATTTTCCGGCGTTCAATATATACATAACTCTTGACAACTCTTATTTTATGTGTTACCTTGAAGTGTGAAGAAAATCAGACATGTGTATATTTACGGCATTTTGCGTTTTTTCTTTATTCTCTTTGACGTAATTCCAAGAAATGCAGCGCTTTTCTTGGGAAAGCTCTTGGGAATTGCAGTGTTTAGATTTTCACGCGCAGCGAGGGATGTAGCATTTGAGAATGTGCAGTACCTACATCCCACTGTTGAGAACAATAGTACGCGAAGGATACTGGTCATCAGGAATTTCACCAATATTGGACGGAACCTTGCCGATGCCCTGAGGCTTATGAAATACCGAAATGGCTCGTTGAACAGGATAGTAAGGATCAAGAATGGAAATAACATCAGGGAGCTGCTTAACCGGAAAAAGGGACTTATTGTTGTTACAGCGCACCTTGGATGCTGGGAGCTCATTCCAGCATATTTCTCACAGATAGGTTATAAGGTCAATGTGATAGCTCAAGAGGTATACGACAGGAACGTGAATCGGGTCATAAACCGGATCAGGGAAAGCTTCAGTGTGCGCGTTATTGATAAAGACCGTTCTCCCATTGTTGCCCTCAGGCGATTACTCCGTGGTGAAGCGGTTGGCATCCTTATTGACCAGAATACAAGAAAGAACAGTGTACCTGTTGAATTCCTCGGCCGTGAAGCAAATGCTCCTATTGGGCCTGCCTATCTGGCAATGAAGACGGGTGCTCCTGTTGTCCCTGTTGCTATACACAGATTACAGGATGATATGCATTTGCTTGAAGTCGGCAAAGAGATTGAAATCCTGAATACCGGTGATGAACAGAAAAACATTTGCACAAACACGCGGCGATGCTCAAAGGCTATTGAACGGTACATTGTTAAGTATCCCGATGAATGGGTCTGGTCCCTCAGGAGATGGGGGTAGCAAATGAAGAGGATTTTACTCCTTGTACTTATCATCATACCTTTTTTTTATTGCAGGAAACAAAACAATTCAAAGAACGACCTGATCATACCTGAATCGCGTGAAGGTGCAGAGCAGTTTGTCCTCGTTGATACAAGGGGCAATAGGAAAAACTGGGTTCTCAAGGCAGAGCATGCCCAGAATTTTGGCGATTCCGTCACACTCTATGATCTAACGGTAGCATTCTATGATTCTCAGGGAGAATACAACTCCACATTAACTGCGGATAGTGGGGTTGTATATTCACCTAATGGAAATATGAGTGCCCTTGGACATGTTGTGGTTGTATCCGAAGACAGCACCATTTTGAAAACGAGCTATCTGGACTGGTTGAATAAAAAAAAGAAGATTGTTACGGAGGATTATGTTGAAATTACCAAAAAAAATTCTATCATAACAGGGAAGGGCATGGTGAGCGATCCAAATCTTGAGCACATTGAGATACAGAGTGAGTTCAATGCAGTTTCTCGAGATCTGAAAGAGGAATAGGCTGCTGAGCGAATGAGTGTTCTTATCATTTTTCAGATTGTAACTTTGCTTGTTATGGTGAGAGATCCCGATGAGATTCTCACAAAATATGATAGAGAGCCCTATGTTATACAGGCAGAGAGGGTAACCCTTGACGAGACGGAAAGTGGACGGGTAAGTCATCTCATCGGAAATGTCAGAATTACACACGGAAAGACCGTAATAACCGGTGATGAAGGATATGCATATGAAACGCAACAGATGGCAGAGGTCATCAAAAATGTCACTATTGACGATGAAGGAACAATTATAACCGCAAGGGTGGCGCGCTACTACAAAGAGGAGAGGATGGTTGTTCTGGTTGATTCGGTTGAATTATTGGAGGGAAAGCAAATATTAAAAGCAGATTCGCTTGTTTATTACAAAGGGAAGAAAAAATCCATTGCGGTGGGGAATGTTGTTTTGATTGATCAGGAGCAGAATACGGAGGTTACCGGTGATTATGGAGAATACGACTTTGTGAATGAAACAGGGTTCATAACGAACAAACCAACATTGACGCTTCTTGAGAAGGACAAGAAAATCGTGATAACGGGTGATACGTTGAACATCAGGAGAAAAGAAAATTTTATGTCGTGTTCTGGGAATGTAACTGTTCGGGAGGATAGTATACAGGCAAAAGCAGGATACCTTGAATACTACTCTGACAGTGAAAGGATATATCTAAAAGAGGAGCCAGTTGTTGAACAGGAGGGTAAATCGTTCCTTACCGGTTTATCAATAGAGGTTTTTCTTAAGAAACGAGAAATTATCAAAACGGTTGCTACCAATAATGCACGGGGAACGTATCATTTTTCGGATAAAGGGGTGAACGATGTGACGGGTGATTCCATTACTCTTTATTTTAAGGATGGCAAAACGGATAGAATAGTAATTGTTGGAAATGCCAGGGGAGTGTACAAGAAGCCGCGGGAGGAAGAGAAAAAAAATGAATAGTGTGATGAGAACTAAAAAACTCGTCAAAAGTTACCGGGGAAAGAGAGTGGTGAATGAAATAAGCATTGCGGTCAACCAGGGCGAGGTTGTCGGGCTTCTTGGACCAAATGGAGCTGGAAAAACGACAACGTTCTCAATGATAGTTGGTGTTATACAACCGGAAGAAGGTGATGTATATTTTAACGACCAGAAAATAACGCTTTTCCCCATGTTCAAACGGGCACGGTTGGGTATATCGTATCTTCCTCAGGAAGCATCGAT
>CBDUQV010000162.1:0-4952 GCA_965369615.1 uncultured bacterium
ATTCTTTGCATTGACTATGGAACAAAACGTATTGGCATTGCCATGAGTGATCCATTGGGTATTTTTGCTACGCCACTTGAGACAGTAAAAAGGAAGAATATAAAGCATGTACTCCAGGCTCTTCTAACACAATATGATATTACGTGCATTGTCGTCGGTAATCCGCTCAGAACGGATGGCAAGAAGGGGAAAAGGGAAGAAGAGGTCGAAGAATTTGTAGAGCAAATGAGAGAGGAAATTACTGTTACAATAGAACTGTGGGATGAGAGATACTCAACAATTGAGGCTGAGCGAGTGATGAGGGATAAGGGAGAAAAGCCGAGCAGGAATAAGGAAAAGGTTGATAAGATTGCTGCTTCTTTGATACTGCAATCATACCTTGATCACAAGAAGGGGGAGAAAAACACGGCATGAGTAGAATTTCAAAAAAGATTCCCAAAATCCTTATCTTTCTACTCATTGTTGTATCAATTGCTGGGATTGCATATAATTTTTGCATTTTCCTTATTGGAAAAAGCCAGCCACCCAACGAAGAGGTGATTCTAATCATTCCTGAAGGGGCGTCTGCTAAAAGCATTGGAGAGATGCTCGAGGAACATCAAATTATCGGGTCATCAACGAGGTTTATACTGTTTACGAAAATAAAAGGCCAGGAAAAACGAATAAAAGCAGGAAGGTACATATTCAATAAGGGGATGGGTGCTCGCAGCGCGCTCAGGATACTGGTTGCGGGTAAAACGAAATCGCTCACGGTGATGATTCCTGAAGGATTAACGATAGATGAAATAGCGACCATTGTGGTAGAGAAGTTGGATATTGATAGGGATGCATTCATCGCGCTTGCGAGCGACAGGGCATATGCCAGGAAAAGGGGGCTAGAAGGAGAGAATTTTGAGGGGTTCCTCTTCCCGAACACCTATAAATTCAATTCTGGAGCTACTGAGAAGCATGTAATCGAGCGCTTGGTTGGGGGGTTCTGGAATATTTTTGATGACTCGTTGAAGCAGCGAGCCAGAGAGTTAGGGTTTTCTGTATATGAAGTTGTTACGCTTGCATCATTGATAGAAGAGGAAGCAATGCTCGAGAGAGAAAATCCCATAGTTTCACAGGTCTATCATAAAAGGCTTCAGTTAGGTAGGGCGCTTGAATGTGACGCGACGATCCAGTATGCACTTGAGGAACACAAGTCGCGGTTACTCTACAAGGACCTCAAGATAGAATCACCTTACAATACATACATTCATAAAGGTTTACCTCCAGGACCGATTGCAAACCCCGGTAGGTCAGCAATTCTTGCTGCCTTGTATCCGGCACATACCGAGTACCTGTACTATGTTGCAAAGGGGGATGGGTCCCACATTTTTTCCAGGACTGCAAAAGAGCATTACAAGGCAATAGCAAGCGTGAGAAGGAAAAGTAAGAAGTAGGAAATAGGGAATAGGGGGAAGAAGAGGAAAATCCCTGCCATAAAAAGCCAAAACTTCTTATGTTACAATAGCACAAATTAATCAATAATAAAAAGAAATTCATTGTATTTCGGGCAAAAAACGACGTTTTTTTGACTTTTTTTGTTTTTGATTCATAAATGTGCCGTTTTTTGCATAATGTGCTTGACATTATCAACAGAATGGTATATGAAGGAGACGATTGATACCGTAGAAGTAAGAGAAGGAGGATTGCTGATGAAGATCGTTGAATGTGTTCCAAATTTTAGTGAAGGAAGAGATAAGGAAAAAATAGGCATAATAACGTCTGAAATTGCTAAAACAAAAGGCGTAACTTTGCTTGATGTTGATCCGGGTGAAGCAACGAACAGAAGCGTTGTAACCTTTGTGGGAACACCGGAAGGTGTCAAAGAGGCAGCTTTCAGGGCTATTAAAAAAGCCTCGGAAGTTATTGATATGAGTAAACACCATGGTGCGCACTCACGGATGGGCGCAACGGATGTATGTCCATTCATTCCTGTTGCTGGTGTCACCATGAAGGATTGCGTCAAGATTGCGCAGGAAGTTGCAGAAAGGGTAGCGCGAGAACTGTCGATTCCTGTTTATTTGTACGAAGAAGCAGCATCGAAACAAGAGAGAAGAAATCTTGCCACCGTGCGCGCAGGACAATATGAAGGGCTTGCTGAAAAGTTGAAAGACCCTGAATGGAAACCTGATTATGGAGAGCCCGTATTTAATGAAAAATCCGGTGCAACGATAATTGGAGCACGGGAATTCTTGATAGCATACAACATCAATTTGAATACAAGAGACAGAAAACATGCTCATGAAATTGCCTTAAATATAAGGGAAAAAGGAAGAGCGAAGAGGGACAAAGAAGGGAAAATTATTCGTGATGGGAATGGGAAGATCATAAAGGTTCCGGGAAAACTGAAGGAAATAAAAGCCGTGGGCTGGTACATCGATGAATATGAAATTGCACAGGTTTCGGTGAACCTGACAAACTACAAGATAACACCTCTCTATAAGTTGTTTGAGGAAGGAAGAAAGCAAGCGCGAAAGCTCGGGTTACGCGTAACAGGTAGTGAACTGGTTGGTCTTATACCGAAAGAGGCATTGCTGGAAACGGGAAGATACTATCTTGAGAAACAGGGGAAGTGTGCGGGGGTGCCTGATACGGAATTGATAAACATTGCGGTAAAGTCTCTTGGAATGGACCATCTCTATCCATTCAAGCAGGAAGAAAAGATCATTGAGTACAGGATTGCAGAGAAGCAAGAACTCCTAAGTATGAACCTCCGCGAATTTTCAGATGACCTGTCAAGTGATTCACCAGCACCTGGTGGGGGGAGCGTGGCTGCGCTTTCCGGTGCGCTTGGTTCTGCCTTATCGTCAATGGTGGCAAACCTTACGTATGGGAAAAAAGAATATAAAAGGTATAACAGGAGGATGAAGCATTTGGCGTTGCAGGCTCAGGATCTGAAGGATGAATTTCTGGAACTCATCCAGAGGGATTGCGAAGCATTCAATAATGTCATGGCAGCCATGAGGTTGAAGAAAAAAACAGATGAAGAGAAAAAGGTTCGCGAAACAACTCTTGAAGAAGCAACGAAAAATGCAACGATTATTCCGCTTGAAATTATGAAAAAATCTGAAGAGATTCTCGATCTGGCTTCACTGGGTGAAAAATTCGGGAATCAGAATTCTGTCAGTGATGCAGGTGTAGCAGCGATTATGGCAGCTGCGGCATGTGAGGGCGGGTATTTAAATGTGATAATTAATTTAGGAAATATAAAGGATACAGAATTCAACAAGCGTATCAAGGTGGAAGCGGAAGGGATACTGAAGAGAGTAACCAAAAAAGCAAAACGTATTATGAGGAAAGTTGTTGCAAAATTGTAATCCCTTTATTATTATTAGAACTCGGCGAGTTTTTCGTTTGTCTTGCGTAACCGTTTGATAAGCGTAAACACAAGGGCACCAATCATAGGATCCTGCTCTATCTCTTTCTTGAATTCCTCCGTATTAAGAGTTACCAATCGTATCTTTGATAGTGCAGTTGCTGTTGCGGAGCGTGGGCTTCCGTCGATAACTGCCATTTCGCCAAGAAAATCACCCTCTTTGAGCACAGCAAGAACTCTCTTCCTTGTACCTTCTCCTTTTGAAATTTCAATTTTACCATCTTTGATAAGGTACACTGAATCCGGGGGGTCACCATCCCGGAAAAGAACATCACCGGGCGAAAGAACTTTTTCGATTCTGCTCATATTACTTCCTTTTTCTTGTTGGGCTTTTCATTTCCCACTCGTACACGATGGGAGCAACAACAAAGATTGATGAGTAGGTTCCTACTACAACTCCGATAAGAAGAGCAAAAGAAAAATCATGAATTACTTTGCCACCGAGAAGGAACAGCATAAGCAAAGCAAGAAATGTGGTGGCAGACGTAATTATCGTTCTTGAAAGTGTCTGGTTGATACTTAAATTGATTATCTTTTCAAAACCTTCTTTTCGCAGATGCTTCAGATTTTCTCTGATCCGGTCAGAGATTACGATTGTATCGTTGATTGAATAACCGACAATTGTCAGTATGGCGGCTACAATGGGAATGGTAAATTCCTTACCCATTATGGACAGTATTCCGATTGTTATGAGGATATCATGAAAGAGCGCTATAATGGCACCAATGCCAAACCTGAAGGTGAATCTGAAACTAACGTAGAAAAGAATTGCCAGCATTCCCAGAAGGATAACCCATAATGCTTTCCACTGCAGATTTCGAGATACTGCTGGACCAACCATTTCTTCTCTATCGATCCTGACTGGATTATCGGGAAAAAGTTCTTCCAGTTTTGATTGTATCATGAAACTGGAAGTCTGGGCTTTTTTCTCCTCTTTAACTATCTCTTCTCTTTCTCCGGTTGGTGTTTCTTCTGGAACAATAAAGCCCTCATTGTCAAGCTTTACCGGGAGTTTTTTTGGTTTGCCCCAATTTCCATTTGTATCCATTGCGCGGATATAAATGAGATGCGTCGTATTCGGCTCCCAGTCGGTGATGGGTACTGTTGCGATAACTTCCTCGCGCGGCGTATCAAAGATGTCGATACCGCTCATCTGGATACCCGTGCCCTGTTCTCCAAGTGAATCAAGGAAGAATTCGACCATTCTAATGACACCATTTCCTGTTGCCTTATCCGAGGCAGTTGCCTTGATGATAATACTCCTTATTGTGCCTTTTTCTGCTTCCGTCCTTGCCTCGAGTATGGAGGGTCCGATGGTGTCGGTGATAAAACTCTCTCCTGCTGCAGTTTTTAAGAGGAAGTCATTTGCGGTTCCAAATTTTTGAATATGGGCTTTTGAATATCCTATCTTGTTCAGCGCTCCCCTTATTTCTGCTGTTGAGATTGGTTTCTCGAAATGAAGCTGGATCAATCTGCCACCTGAAAAGTCTATGCCATAATTCAATCCACCCCGGATGAACAGTGAAATAATACCCGCTGCAATGAG
>CBDUQV010000163.1:0-4882 GCA_965369615.1 uncultured bacterium
GTCCCACGATAAGAAGGTCCACATTACGGTATTCATTGAATTCCCGTATTGCCTGTGTGATTTCTCCAGCTGCATTATCTCCCTGAACCCTTACCGGGTTCAAAATAACTTCAACATATGGCGCCCTTCTTCTGAGAATGTTAAGAATATCGCGAATTGCTGCCCCGGTGCTGGCTGTAACGACTCCGATCTTGAGTGGAAATTCAGGCAGTGGTTTCTTGTGTTTTTCGTCAAAGAGGCCTTCCGATTTAAGCTTTTTCTTGAGTTTTTCAAATTGCAGTGCCAGTTCACCAATACCAGCAGGTTTCATTTCGTAAACATAAAGTTGGTAGACACCCTGTTTTTCATAAACACCAATCCTTCCGTAAGCACTGACAGCCATTCCATTTTCGGGCTGGAAGAGCAGTTTCCTATTGTCATCTTTGAACATAACGCATGATAATTGAGAAAATTCATCTTTAAGCGAGAAATAAAAATGCCCTGAAGAATGAGCTGTAAAATTTGAGATTTCGCCACGGACCCACAGAAGTCCAACCTCATGCTCAATAAGTTCCTTAATGGTTCTCGTTACTTCCCGGACAGAATATATCTTCTCTTTCATCTTCGTTATTATTGTCCCGAAAAATGCAAAGTATTTACAGGGTAAATTTAGTTCATTCTACATCTTTTTATTTTTTTCAACCGTTGCATAACAACCACAATCGTTCCGCAGGAGTTATTGTCTGTTTTGTATCCATGAAGGCTCAAGAGACTGTGCAAGGGGTAAAGCCTTGCCCTTCATACTGCCTGCTGCTTACTATCCTCGCCCTTTACTGCTTTAATCAGGTTGGTTAGAAGCATCATGGTCGTGACCGGTCCAACACCACCTGGTACTGGTGTAATGTATGAGGTAACTTCCTTGAGAGAGTTGAAGTCAACATCGCCAACAAGCTTGTGTTTTCCCTCATTGTCAACCACAGCATTAATTCCCACATCAATGACACAGCTTCCTTGTTTGACCATTTCTGCGGTGAGAAGTCCGGGTTTCCCTCCTGCAACCACGATGATATCTGCCATTTGTGTAAAAGAATTAATATCTTTTGTCATGGAGTGGCATACTGTTACGGTTGCGTTTCCGCCTTTGCCTTTCATGAGTAAGAGTATGGCAAGCGGCTTTCCAACAAGAGCGCTTCGTCCGACAATCACCACGTGTTTCCCTTCGACATCTATTTGTTCGTAGTCGAGGATCTTGAGCACTCCGAGCGGGGTTGACGGTGCAAAAAGGGAACTTCCTCTCAGCATTCTGCCTAGATTGATCGGATTCATGCAATCGATGTCCTTTGATGGATCGATAGAAAGTAGTAAGGTTTCTTTGTCCAGATGTGATGGTATCGGTTCCTGTATGAGAATTCCGTGCACATCCCTGTCTCTGTTTAAACTTTCTATTGTATCTATTATTTGAGCATTGGCGGTTGATTTCTCAAAATCCTTGATGGCAACTTCAATCTGTAATGTGGCTGATATTTTTTTTATTGATTTTGTGTAGGAGAGACTTGCCGGGTCTTTCCCTATGTGCAGGACAGTCATTCGAGGAATAATATTTTTTGCAGTTAACGCATGAACTTCCTGCCTGATAACTTCCTTTATTGTTTTTGCAATAGCTCTTCCGTCAATTATCCTCGTTTCCATCGGGAATACTCCTCTCAATTCTCTCTATGTGTGTTGTTTTTCCGGATGTTTCGTCAATGGTTACAATAAGAGCGTTCATTCTCCTATCATGCTTTGCAGAATCAAACCGCTGAGGGGTTTGTTTGAGGAAGTAGTCAATCGATGCTTGTTTTTTGACCCCGATAACGGAGTCAAAGGCACCGGTCATTCCAATATCAGTGATGTATCCAGTTCCGTTTGGAAGGATGGTTTCATCTGCAGTTTGCACATGCGTATGGGTGCCAAATATAAGGGAAGTTGCTCCATCCATGTACCATCCAAAAGCCTTCTTCTCGGCGGTGGTCTCTGCATGAAAGTCGATAATTATGATATTTGTTTCTTCCCGCATTTCTTTCGCAATTTGCTCGCCGATTCTGAATGGACAGTCAATATCTTTCATGAATGCACGTCCCTGAAGATTGATTACCCCAATCTTAGTTGCATTTGCAAGCTTAAATATTTCCTTTCCTCTTCCAGGATTCAATGGAGGATAGTTAGCTGGTCTCAAAAGGAAATTTGATTTATCCAGGAACTCATGTATTTCGCTTTTATCCCAGATATGGTTTCCGCTGGTTATGCAGTTGACTCCGTATGAATGAATTTTCTTTGCAATATTCTCTGTTATACCAAATCCACCTGCTGCGTTTTCACCGTTGGCAATAGTGAAATTAATGGAGAACTCCTCCTGAATTTTCGTGAGCATTTCGGAGAGGACGTATCTCCCTGGTTTTCCGCAAATATCCCCTATTACTAATATTCTCATATTTTATATGTTTGCACGATGACATTCCCCGCTTGGGCAAAATGTGGTTTTTCGCACATCCCCTATTTGTTTGTGTATGTTCTACTTCGCGTATTCAACTGCCCGTATCTCTCTGATAACGGTTACCTTTATCTGCCCGGGATATTTCAATTCAGATTCAACTTTCCGTGCAATGTTCTCGGCGAGCTCTTTGCATCGGAAATCATCGAGCTTTTCAGGTTCAACCACGATGCGGATTTCTCTGCCTGCTTGCATCGCATAGGATTTGGAGACACCGTCGAATGATAAGGCGATTTCCTCAAGGTGTTCAAGTCTCTTGATGTACGCTTCAAGTGTTTCCCGTCTGGCACCTGGGCGCGCGCCGGAAATTGTGTCGGCAGCCTGTATAAGAACTGCTATGGGCGATTCCGCTTCCACTTCCTCATGATGTGCCGCTATTGCATTGATGATAGCTTGGGATTCACCGTATTTCTCAGCAAGTTCAGCGCCAATCTTTGCATGCGTTCCTTCGAAATGCTGATCAACAGCCTTACCGATATCATGAAGTAGACCCGCCCGTTTTGCATCTTCAGGATCAAGCTTCAATTCTCCTGCCATAATCGATGCAAGTGTTGAAACTTCTTTTGAGTGAAGCAGAACGTTCTGTCCGTAACTGGTTCTGAACTGAAGTCTTCCAAGAAATTTGACGAGTTCAGGATGAATACCGGTAATGGTCATATCCATTGCTGTTTCTTCACCAATAACCTTAATAGTTTCTTCTACTTCCTTTTGTGTTTTTGTTACAATCTCTTCAATTCGAGCAGGATGTATTCTTCCATCAGCCACCAGTTTTTCAAGAGAACGCTTCGCGATTTCCCTCCGAATTGGATCAAAGCCAGAAAGGGTAACGGCACCAGGTGTGTCGTCAACAATAGCTTCCACACCGGTTAGGTTCTCAAAAGCCCGGATGTTCCTTCCTTCTCTTCCGATAATCCTTCCCTTCATTTCATCGTTTGGAAGCGCAACAACTGAGACGGTTGATTCAGAGACATGTTCCATTGCAGATCGCTGGATCGCCAGTGTAATAATTTCTTTTGCCTTCTTATCTCCTTCCTCTTTTGCCTTTTCTTTTATTTCGCGTATCATTTTAGCAGCCTCATATTTCGCCTGGTCCTTCAAATTGTCCATCAACTGCCTTTTTGCCTGATCACTTGTCATTCCTGCAATTCTTTCTAATTTGACATTTTCCTCACGGAGCAGACTTGTGTATCGCTCATCCTTCATTTTTACAGCTTTTTCTCTCTGTATCAGTTCCCGCTCTCTCTGGATAATATCTTTTTCCTTGCGCATAAGGAGGTTATTCTTTCGCTCAATATTCACCTCCCGCTCATTGAGACGTTTTTCAAGCTGGCTGAGCTCTCTGCGCCTATTCTTGGTCTCCCATTCGAATTCCTGTTTCTTCGATGACCACTGCTTTTGCATCTTCTCATGTGCATCTTTTTTGAATTTCTCGGCTTCCTCTTTTGATTTTTCAATAATCTTGTCTGCTATGTTCTGAGCTTTTCGTATGTTTGCCCTTCTCATAAGATCTCTTACGAGAAAGCCGATTGCAAGTGAAACGATACCGACAACGATTGGAATGATGTAGTTCATTTAATGCTCACCTCCTATCATACACGTGCGAAAATCCGAATACCGAAAAGGGTTGTTCTTTCATACTGTTCGTTCCGGTTTCTTCTTTTTTCGCATGCGATAATATAATTGTTAACATAATAAAAAACCCTACCATTGTGCCGTGTGAGAAGTTGTCTCTGAACCTAAGTATACAGGTGGGTGCCTCACAACTCTGTTTGGCTACCACTTCAAAGAGAGGCTTGCACTCGAGAAGTTGTTACCGGTTCCCAGTTCTTAGGCGTTGGCTCAAGATTAAACGACTCAACACGCGCACGGTAGGGTTATTGTCGTTATGTTTTTTTCAATATAGCAGATTTCGTTATAGAAATCAATAAGAAAATCACTCTTTGTAAAGCACGTTCTGGAGTTTTTTACAAGCCTGTTCGATTTTTTTCTCAAGAGCGATAGTCGTATTTTTCTCATGAAAGAGTTCAAGAGCTATATTCAAAGCGGCAAGAACAGCTATCTTTGTTTGAGATGCATATCCCGCCTTCTTGGAGATTTCCTCAATTTGTCTGTTGACAAAATGAGCTACACGTACCGTGGTGTGTTTATCAAGATCTGTTTTTACTGTATATTCTTCGCCAAGAATATTAAATGTAACAACATTTTCTTTCTTTTCCATAGTAACGAAATCTAAGTGTTTATGATTTGAGCCAACATTAAGAGACTACTCCTCTATGGCATTCACTTTTTCGATCAGTTCCTTGATCTTTCTCTCCAATTCTTTCTCTGTTTTTCTAAAGGTAATAGTATCCTCCTTTAATTTTTTATTCTCTT
>CBDUQV010000164.1:0-4877 GCA_965369615.1 uncultured bacterium
TGACAATGCAGCTTCTAAGGATAATTGTGTATTGATTGTTATTCGTAGTTTATTCGTAGTTCCGCCTACGCCAAGGCTTCGGCGGACGGGTATTTGTTGCGAACGATTGAAACGAACATTCTGACATGCCTGGAGGAAGTAGGACTTTGTGAATGTTACTTGCGACTTGTCACTTGCTACTTGTAACTTGCAGTTATGAAGAGTGAAATCTGAAACCAGAGGATGAAGGGACACAAATGAGGGTAGCTATTGTTCATGATTATTTGAATCAATGCGGTGGTGCTGAGAGGGTTCTTGAGGTCCTGCACACGCTCTTTCCTGATGCTCCCGTATTCACACTCATCTTTGATCGAGCTCGCATGCCCGAGCAATACAAAAAATGGGATATTCGGGAGAGTTTTTTACGGAAGCTTCCCTTTATAAAAAGACACTATGAGAAGTACTTCGTTCTCATGCCGCTTGCCATCGAGAGTTTCAATTTGAATAATTATGATCTGGTAATTTCCATTTCGAGCGCCTGGTCGAAAGGGGTGATCACGCTTCCATCAACCCATCATATTAATTACATGCTTAATCCAATGAGATTTGCGTGGGATTCCTTCCATTCCCTCATTGCAGCAAGAAGTGGGCTGAATAAAATCCTGCTTTTTCTTGGGCTCCATTATGTACGCTTGTGGGATGAAAGTACGAGCAGACGCCCGAATACCGTTGTTGCTATATCAAAAACGGTTGCAAAACGAATTGAGAAGTTCTACGGAATAGAGTCAATAATTATTTATCCGCCCATAAATACTGAATTTTTTACCGTTGATAAAAAGGTCAAAAAGGAAAATTATTTTCTCATTGTTTCACGGCTTCGTCCCTATAAAAGAATTGATATTGCAGTTGAAGCGTTTAACGAAACAAAACTTCCCCTTCTCATTATTGGAGAGGGATCGTCAATAGGAGCCCTCAAGAGAATGGCGAATCCTAACATTCAATTTCTTGGAAGAAAAACAGATGAAGAAATTCGTGCCTACTACAGAAGAGCACAGGCACTCATTTTCCCGACATTTGAAGATTTTGGGATTGTTCCCCTTGAAGCATGCGCTTGTGGGACACCTGTTATTGCTTTCCGCCAGGGAGGCGCAACAGAAACGATCGTTGAAGGGAAGAGCGGAGTTTTTTTCTTTCCCCAAACTTCGGATGCACTTGTTGAAACAGTGATACATTTCCAGGCTGAAGATTTCAAGCCTGATATTGTCCGGAAACATGCTTTAAAATTCGGGACAGCTGAATTTATTAACGATTTAAGGAGGCTTATCGAAGATGTTACAAAACAAAAGAAACAGCTTACAATGTAAAACAGGAATAGTCGTTTTGCTCTTGTTATGGGGAGTACTGCTTTCATTTAGCTGCAAGAAGAAAGAAATTGAACCAGGTGATACATTAATAGAGTTCTTCAATTTACTTAATCAGGGTTCTTATAAAAAGGCAGCAACTTTGTGTGTGGAGGATATAGATCCTTTCCTTCTTGATTTCACGTACAATGTTTCGCTCAGATTTATTGACAGGGTGATTGTAAAAGAGCATCAGGTAGATGCTGAGAAGGCATCGTACTTTATTTACCTTATTCTCAAGGATGGTGTGCAATTCGTTTACTATCACAGGACAAAGGAAGGGTATCTTGTTCCAGGAACCATGGAGCTAAGAAAGGTTATATCAAAAGATGATAAGGTTCAGTGGAAGGTTATATGCGGTGAATTCTGGGAAACCTATCATTGGAAGGATATTTCAAGAAAAATCAGGTTAAACATTATAAAGGTTGTTGAGCATACCCTTTATTACCGCGATTCGACTGAGATGCTTCCCGGGAGCTTATCAGTCCTAAGGTCAGAAGAACTGGACAGTATTATTAATCCTGTTACCGGGGGAGAGGGGGGCATAGCAACACCAGAAAAGGTGATTTCCGGCGTCGTTACGTATTCGTATGATGACGAACAGAATGAGGTTAGTATAATAGGTTATGGTGTTCAGGAGGAAGCGATAGACTATTACATTGTTTCCCATGCTCGAGGGACTGAGAAGGCTGAATTACTTGAGTTTTTTGATGTTCCACCCAGAAAAATTTCAATGGTTATACCTGGCTTTCCGGAGAGTGAACGGATGAAGGGTATTGAGGGCATAGTATCCCTGAAGCTTTTAATTGGAAGAGATGGGATGGTGCATGAGATTAAAGTTGAAAGATCACTCTCCAGCGTATTTGACAGTGTTGCAGTAGAGGCTGTTAAACACTCCGTTTTTTCCCCTGCTAAGAGGGACAGAAAACCGGTTGCGGTCTGGTATAATTTCCCGGTGAGATTTGTAATCGAAGAATAATCTCAAGGCACGGAGCACCCCGTTTGGTTCGCTCTGTGATACAGTACTGTTATTTCGTATCGTTCTTGACTTCGTTCTGTGGTGAAACCTCTGAATCAAGAGGTTTTTTTTCTAAGGGAGCCTTCTTTTGTTTTCCTCTGTGAAGGGTTATCAGTATCGCGATAAGAAGATACACGATGGAAAGAAAAAGCGCCGTTATAACAACTGTTCTGCCGGCACGGATTAATGGATACATCTGTTCGGGAATCGTGTCTGTTAATCCTACCATTTTGGCAAAGCCTTTGAGTAATTGTACGTTCATTGAGTGTCTGTAATATGAGCTGAGAAAGGTAAAAACAAAGAAAATAATGAATCCAATCCATAAAGACCACTTCTTCAAGATACCTTTCTTTGCAAGTAGAAGAACAACAATAATTGCGAAGTAGATGATTGTCAGCACTGTTCCAACAGAGAAAGGCACATGCGCCACTCGTGTGCTTTCAAGCAGGATACTTTCTACGTCAATTGCTGCAGAAGTTGCCAGTGACCTGAGTGTATATGTCAGCCCTGAAAAGAGTCCTGTTGCACCAAGAGCAAACAGTATGCTTCCGAGCAATGTTCCTGCAATGAGCAAAGTGTGTTTGGAAAGACGTTTAAACAGAACAGCTATTAATACGGTGGAAATAATAGCCCATACAATGATGAGCCACGAAAAGAGACCGATTGAAAGTAACAAATTCATTCAAACCTCCGTTTACTCATCACCTAAAAACGAGTCAGGAACACATTCATTCATTTCAGTCAATTGAAAGTCTCCAGACATCCTCGAGTCGTTCCGTGGTCAGTGGATTTTTCGTATATCCTTGTATGTACTGCTGCATTGCAGTATAGTGTTGGGAGTGATAAAGGAATATCCATGGTGCATCGTCCACAAGGATTTCCTCTACCTGCTGGTACAGCAAAGTTCTTTTGTAATTATCGGTGAGTGTTGCCGCCTCATCAAGCAGCGCATCGACTGTTTCATTTTTGTAGAATGCTGTATTTCCGGGTTCACCCCAGTTCTTGGAGTGAAAGAGGGGATAGAGAAAACTATCAGGATCAGCGTTGTCATTTGACCAACCGAGAGCGAAAAGCAGGGATTTCCCTTTGTGCGCACTGCTGAGCAGTTTTTCCCAGGAGAGGAGATTCAATTTCACGCGTATACCAACGTGGTTGAGACTTTTTCTAATTATCTCCCCTCCGGTGGTTGCGATCTTTGAATCTCTGATGTCAAACTGGTACTCACCGGGCAAACCATCAGGGAAGCCAGCATCCACAAGGAGTGCTTTTGCTTTCTCTGGATTATATTCATATCCAGTAAGTTTCTTGTTATAGGAAGGAAAATTGGGAGGGAAAATTCCCCTGGCAGGGGTTCCACGCCCTTTCGTAACTTTCTCGATGTATTCATTTCGGTCTAACGCAAAGTTCACTGCCTGCCTGACCAGTTTATTCTGAAAGGGCGTCTTAAGCCTGACATTAATACCGATATAGTAAATATCGTAGATAAAGAAAGGCTCAATCCTGAATAGAGCGCTTTCCTCAGTTCCTGTAAAAGTTTTAATTTCTACTGAACCAGGAATGTCAATAATATCAAATTCTCTATTCAGAAAACGTTCTGTCGTCTGCGTATCATCATGGCAGACAACAAAGTGAATTTCATCAAAAAAAGGTCTTTTACCAAAGTAATCATCAAATGATTCTAACACAATTTCTTTCCCTTTTTCCCAGCTTTTTAGCTTGTAGGGACCAGCACCCACCGGCCCCTGATCGGTTTGTTTCGCAATTCCACTGCATGAAACAAATAGATTTCTCAGAAACGGGATATAGGGGTGAGTGAGTTCTATGCTCAGACGGTGATTGTCCATTATCTTAATACCCTCAATATCCTTTGTTTTTCCTGTTGCAAATTCATTTGCTCCTCTTATCATGTCGAACATGTATTTGTGTGGTCCAAAAAGGATATGCTTGAGTGTTGATTTTACATCGTATGCGGTGAGCAAATCCCCGTTATGAAACTTCACATCATCTCGTAAAGCGAAATCCCATATGAGACCATCTTCTGATAATTTCCATCGTTTTGCAATTGATGGAATCACATTTGCATCAGGCCCCTGTTCCATGAGTCCCTTAAATATATTGACGGCTACTCTGTGTGAAGCAGAATCAGTTGTTCTTGAAGGATCAGTGTCCATAATATCACCGGTTAGTCTCAGCTTCAGTATTGTTCTTGATGTTGTTTGGTCAGTAGGCACAAGAGGGAGGAGTTTCTTTTCAAGCTCTCCCAATTCGTACTTGAGTTTCGAGACAACTGAACCCATTTTTTCTGTTTCCTTAACCAACGCATTACTCTGGTGGATGTTATCTTCAATCTTTGAAGAAAGGAAATTTTCCAATGATGAAAGTGTCTCCTCTAACGCTGTTTGCCTGTCAAGTGTACTCAGCATTTCCTCAACGAGTTCATTGAGCTTACGTGTGGATACGTTCATTGCTTGAAAGCCTGT
>CBDUQV010000165.1:0-4871 GCA_965369615.1 uncultured bacterium
GAAAACAGGTGCTCACAGGGGTTCCATTAAAGGCAACATTGAATTTAAAAATGTTTCATTTGCTTATGGTGACGGGAAAAAAATTCTAAAGAATGTATCCTTCAATGTTAAGCGAGGAGAAACGGTTGCAATTCTTGGTCCTACCGGTTCAGGGAAAAGTTCTCTCGTATACCTTCTTTCTGGTTTGTATGATTATGATGAGGGCTCTATAAAGATTGACGGGGTTGAACTGAGGGATATAGATAGAAAATGGTTGAGAGAACATGTGGGAATTGTGCTGCAGGAACCATTCCTCTTTTCCAGGACCGTAAAGGAGAATATTGGTCTTGCAAAGAAGGACGTTAGAGAAACGGAGATTGTAGAGGCTGCACGCATTGCTGCAATCCATGATGTGGTGTTGGAGTTTGATAAGGGTTATGAAACTCCTGTTGGTGAACGGGGAGTGACTCTTTCGGGAGGTCAAAAACAGCGAGTAGCCTTGGCAAGAATGCTCATAAAAGACTATCCGATACTTGTTTTTGATGATACCTTGAGTGCTGTAGACACAGAAACGGATGCAGCAATTCGAAAAGCGCTCAAGGAAAGAAGTTATAAAGCGACAACATTTATTATTTCGCATCGAATTACAACCCTCTCCGATGCGGATATCATTCTCGTATTGGAGAATGGAAAACTTACTCAATCAGGTACTCACGAAAAACTCATCCGCCAGCGAGGTTTGTACAAAAGGATTTGGTTACTTCAGAGTGCGCTGGAAGAAGAGCTGGACGGAGATGGGGAAAATGGGCGCACATCAGGTGAGTTTATTGCGGAAAAAAAGGTTGATGGTAATGAGCATATTTGAAGAACAGGATTATAAAAAACGATTTGACTGGCAGCTATGGAAGAAATTGTTTCGTTACCTGAAACCATATAAGAAGCATTTGGCAGTTCTGGGACTGGTTGTCATTATGCTTGCCGGCATTGATACGGTGTTTCCACTCATGACGAAATTTGCAGTCGATTCCTACATTGTTCCCCGAACTTCTGAGGGACTGTGGAAATTTGGTTTCCTCTTTGCTCTGCTGGTGATGGTGCAAGCAGTTGTTGTCTGGCTTTTCATAGCAATTGCGGGGAAGATTGATATGGGGATCTGTTATGATATCAGAAAACGGGGATTTGAACGCTTACAGGAACTCTCATTCACCTACTACGATCGAACGCAGGTTGGCTGGATTATGGCACGGATGACCTCGGATATCTCCCGGCTCGGTGATACTATTGCATGGGGTTTGGTTGACATGATCTGGGGTTTTACTATGATGCTTGCAATGGCAGTGGTTATGTTTGTTTTGAACTGGAAATTGGCATTTCTGACGCTTTCTGTTGTGCCTGTTCTTGCAGTCTTGAGTCTGTACTTTCAGAAGAAAATCCTGAAATGGTATCGAATTGTGAGAAAGAGCAATTCGCGTATAACCGGTGGTTTCAACGAAGGCATTACGGGAGCAAAAACGACAAAAACGCTTGCTCGGGAACAGGAAAACTTAAGAGAATTTCAAGATATGACCAGTACGATGTATCACTCATCTGTTCGGGCAGCAGTTCTGTCATCAATGTATCTTCCTGCGGTGTTGACTCTGGGAAGTATTGGAACTGCACTTGCTCTCTGGTATGGTGGTAAAGGAGTACTTGCAGCAACGATAAGTTATGGAACGCTTCTTGCATTCATCTCTTATACGGTACAGTTCTTTGAACCGGTTAGGGAGATCGCTCGAATTTTTGCAGAGCTACAATCTGCACAGGCGTCCGCTGAAAGGACATTGTCAATGATTGAGACGCAGCCTGATATTACCGATAGCGCTCAGGTAATTAAAACATATGGCACTACGTATAACCCTAAGAAAGACAGGTGGCCTGAAATGGCAGGGAACATTACATTCCGGAATGTTTCCTTCGTGTATTCTGGTGGACAAAAGGTCTTAACTCAATTCAACCTTGATGTGAAAGCTGGTGAAACTATTGCTCTTGTGGGTGAAACAGGTTCAGGGAAAAGCACTATCGTCAATTTAGCCTGTCGTTTCTATGAGCCAACAGAGGGAGAAATTCTCATCGATGGCGTTGATTACCGTGAACGGACACTTTTATGGTTACATTCCAATCTGGGATATGTATTGCAAACACCGCATCTTTTCAGTGGCACCATTGAAGAAAATATTCGGTATGGAAAATTGAAGGCTACCGATGAAGAGATCGAAGGTGCAGCACGATTGGTGAATGCCCATAATTTCATAATAAACTTAGAAGACGGATATCAAACAGATGTTGGCGAAGGAGGAGGACGTCTCTCAACAGGCGAAAAGCAACTGATTTCATTTGCCAGGGCGATTCTTGCCGATCCTCGCATCTTTGTGCTGGATGAAGCAACATCTTCGATTGATACCGAGTCTGAAAAGATTATTCAGGAAGCTATTGAGCAGGTGCTTGCAGGAAGGACCAGTTTTATCATTGCGCACCGGTTATCCACCATTCGCTCAGCAGACAGGATTCTTGTTATTCGTGATGGCAAGATTGTAGAAGAGGGAGACCACCATAATCTGTTGAAACAGAAGGGATACTATTACAAGCTCTATACAAATCAATTTATGGATGAGCAGGAGACTCGACTCATCAACGCATAGCCCGGTAAGCGGGACAGGTTCGGATTTCGTCATTGGTTATTGAGCTATAAATGTGTGTTTTGTATTTCTCCTTGACATAGCAAGAATTTTGCCTTACGATGTTCCTATGCTTGCGGGATAAGGAGATAGAGGGAAAGAGCACATGAATAGAAATACGATTGTTATTGTTTCAGGATTGCCGCGTTCCGGAACTTCAATGCTCATGCATATGCTTGAAGGCGGTGGCATGAGAGCGCTTACTGATAATATACGAACAGCGGATGATGATAATCCGAAAGGTTACTTCGAGTTTGAAAGGGTGAAACAAATTGAAACTGACAAAGTATGGCTTGAAGATGCAAAGGGAAAAGCTGTTAAAATGATTTCTGCGCTCCTGAAGTATCTTCCCCGGGATTATTCATACAAAATAATCTTCATGATCAGAAAGATGGAAGAGATTCTTGCATCACAAAAGCGGATGCTGGTCAGGAGAAATAAACCCACTGATGATGTAAGTGATGAAAAGTTATCGAAACTGTACCTCCAGCACCTTGAGGAAGTTAAAACGTGGTTGAAGGAACAATCAAATATTGATGTCATCTATGTGAATTATAACGAAATGCTTGAGAATTCGGGCGAAAATGTTAAGAAAATCAATGATTTTCTTGATAATTCCCTCAGTGAAGAAGACATGGTGAAAGTTGTTGATCAAACACTCTATCGCCAGCGAAAATAAGTGCGCAATTTAAAATCAGTCATTTTATGGTAATACAATTCCGTTGTATTGCCTTCAATCCATAAACCAGCAACTCAAAGCAATGAGTCAAGAGGAGGTTCCATGCCAATACATTTAAGAGCAGAAAAAGAGGATTATGCTTCCACAGTGCTTCTTGTCGGTGATCCGGGAAGAGCTGAAAAAATGAGCACGATGCTGAAGGATGCAAAACTGGTAAATAGCAATAGAGGATTGTTTGGTTATACAGGCATGTATAAGGATAGAAGAGTTTCCGTGCAAACAACAGCAATGGGTTGTCCCTCAGCAGCAATTGTTGTCGAAGAACTTATTCAACTTGATGTTCAGCGCTTGATACGAATTGGCACCTGTGGGGGGATTGGTGAAAACATAAAACCACTTGATATTATTGCAGCAGTCGCTGCATCACCTTTTGATGGAACAACGAGAACGTATCTCGACAATGAACCACATGCTCCGTATGCAACGTTTGAGATACTCAAAACCGCATATGATGTGGCGCAAGAAATGGATATGAAACTCCGTTTTACTGGAATTGCGAGCGTCGATGTATTCTATAATCCTTTTCCCGATTATGTTCCGAAGCTGAGGGAGAAGGGGATTGATGCTGTTGAAATGGAAACGAGCCTGATTTATTACCTTGCGAACAGGAGCAAGAAGGAAGCCGCTTCCTTTCTGCTTGTTTCCGATATCGTTGGCGGTGGAGAGAATTTTACTAAGTATGTGAGTGATGAAGCCCTTGAAAAGGCAATGGAGCAGCTCATCCATTTTGGTTTGGAAACAGCAATTCGGCTCGATTGAGCAATCCTGATAAGCACATTTTTTCGAACATCATTTTCTGGAGGAAAAGATGAAGAAGGCGATTATTGGTGGACTGTTGATCATCCTCTTTTTTTCGTATGTATCAGCACAGGTTTCCGGTTTCATTATTGTTCGACCTGATACCGGAAAGCTCCCCATCTCTCCGTATGTCTTTGGTTCGGGTGACGAGATGACTGCCTGCTTTTCACCTCTCTCTGAATCGAAACCGCTCATCGAGTCGACAAGACCATCCCTTCTCAGATTCGGCGGTATTAGTTCTGAATACTTTGATTGGGAAGGAGATTCACTTGGTGGGCTCTTCTACGTAGATTTCCTTGATACGTTCATTATTGCAGATTCAGTGCATTTTGGTGTTGATTCCTTCCTTCGGCTTTGCGAGGACATCAGCGCTATGCCGATTCTTACCGTTAATATGCATACGGCAGATACTGCTCTTGCTCGGAGGATGGTTGAATATGCGAACGGCGACACGATGAGCCCTATGGGGCAGCTTCGGGCGCAGCGTGGACATCCTGAACCATATAATGTTACGATATGGAGCCTCGGCAATGAGCCGGATATTGCGGGAGGACAGTGGCCGGTGCCTCCCTGGGGATACTGGACGTTTTACCGCCATTTTGGTATTCCCTTTAATAGCTGGTCATGGCAGGACTCCTCAT
>CBDUQV010000166.1:0-4841 GCA_965369615.1 uncultured bacterium
AAAGAAAGCATGTACAGTGCGATCGAAGTAGATGATATGGAATATTATCTTAAGAATATCGACTACATATACAAGAAAGTTCTGGGATAGAGTGTAAGAATATCAGACTACAAAAACACGGTTAAATAGTCAATGACGAAATTCGAATGAGTATCCTTCAAACCCATGTCTCCCGAAGCTTCAGCGTAGGATGATTGAGCATAGGAGGAACAAAAAAATTCCTAAATCCGAAATTGCACAATACGTTTCCAATAACGATCTAAACGAAGTTTTTTAGCTAAGAGAGCGTATGCATTAGAGGATGTACTTTGACAGGTCTTCGTCTTCTACAAGGTCCTTTAGTTTTTTATCAACAATTTCTTTTGTTATGTTTATATTCCCGAAGTGAATATCCGGAATATCAAAGAGGTAATCTTCAAGAAGCGCTGACAGGATAGTATGTAATCTTCGAGCGCCGATATTTTCTGCCTTTTCATTGACTGTTGCTGCGTAATGGGCTATTTGTGCAATGGCATCAGGCGTGAACGAAATTTTTTCATTTTCCGTATTGAGTAATGCCGTATACTGTTTGATGAGTGCATTCTCAGGTTCCACAAGAATCCGCTTGAAATCATCCTCAGTAAGGCTATGCAGTTCCACCCGTATCGGAAATCTTCCTTGAAGTTCGGGGATGAGATCTGATGGTTTGGTCATATGGAATGCTCCTGCGGCAATGAAAAGAATGTGATGTGTTTTTACAAATCCATATTTTGTCATTACAGCAGAGCCTTCTATAATGGGGAGGAGATCTCTTTGAACACCGCTTCGCGAGACATCTGGGCCGCCCTTGTAGCCTTTTCCTGCAATTTTATCGATTTCATCGATGAATATGATACCTGAATTCTCAACCCTGAGTTTTGCTTCGTTGATAATTGCATCCATATCGATCAATTTCTGCACTTCTTCGAGTTCAAGAATCTTTTTTGCCTCTTCCACAGTTACTTTTTTGGTTCTCTTTTTCTTTGGAAGGATATTTTCAATCATTTCTCTGAAGTTAATGTCCATTTCTTCCATACCTAAGGGAGGAATGACTGCGGTGAATCCTGTTGCTGGTTCTTCTGTGTGAATTTCAACCAGTCGTTTTTTAAGAACGCCATCCCGAAGCAACTCACGAAATTTTTCTCGTGTCTTATTTTGGTTTTGCTCAGGGTCTCCTGTTTTTGGTGTCGGAGGAAGAAGAAGATCGAGAAGCCTTTCTTCTGCTCTCTGTTTTGCCTTTTCTTTGACCTCCTCTGATTTCTTCGATTTCACCATATTGACCGAGAAACTGGTAAGGTCTCTTACCATGGACTCAACGTCCCTGCCAACGTATCCCACCTCGGTAAACTTTGATGCTTCAACTTTGATAAAAGGTGCTTCTGCAAAACGGGCAAGCCTTCTTGCTATTTCTGTTTTGCCGACACCTGTTGGCCCTATCATTATGATGTTGTTTGGCATAATTTCTTCTCGTAACGCTTTCTCCACCATCTGTCTTCGGTATCGATTTCTCAGTGCGATAGCAACAGCCCTTTTTGCTTTGTTCTGGCCTATTATATATTTATCGAGTTGCTCTACGATTTGTTTTGGAGTGCGTGCTCGTTCGATGGGAAAATTTTCTGCATTGCGCTCTTTCATGGCAGTATTTCTCCGTGTTTTATTTACGGGAAAAGAATTTTTCCACGCTCCTTGCAATATCGACGCTGGTTAACCCGAGATTCTTCTTCAAGAGGTCCGGATTGCCCTGTTCTATGAACTTGTCAGGGATTCCTATAGTGATAATGTATTTCTTTATATTGTTTTTTTGCATTAACTCAAGCAAAGCGCTTCCAAAACCGCCAGTTACTGCGTTTTCTTCAACGGTGACGATAACCTTTTTACCTTTAATTTCTTTCAAAAGGAGGTCTTCATCGAGAGGTTTGACAAAGCGCGCATTGATTACTGCTGTGTTGATGTCCTTTTCTGATAGGATTTTAGCAGCCTCCATGGCTGGATATACCATAGAACCCACTGAAACAATGAGAACATCGTTGCCCTTTTGCAGCACTTCACCTTTTCCAATCGGAATCATTTCTGGTTTTTCTTTCCCTGGCAAGCCGTATACATTTCCTCTCGGATAGCGTATAGCGATGGGTCCCTTTTCATAATTCAGTGCCGTATAAAGCATGTCCTTCATTTCAATTTCGTTCTTTGGTGCCATAATAATTATGTCAGGGATGATCCTGAGATATGAAAGATCAAATGTTCCATGATGTGTGGGCCCGTCCTCACCAACGATACCTCCTCTGTCCATGCAGAATATAACGGGGAGATGTTGCAGACAGACATCATGAATGATTTGGTCGAATGCTCTTTGGAGAAATGTTGAGTAAATGGCAACGACCGGTCTCATCCCTTCAGTTGCAATGCCAGCAGCGAATGTTACTGCATGTTGTTCCGCAATGCCTACATCAAAAAAGCGGTCAGGAAATTCTTCCGCGAATTCATCAAGTCCGGTTCCCTGAGGCATTGCTGCAGTTATTGCAACAATTCTGTCGTCATTTCTTGCGAATTCGATCATCATGTTTCCAAAAGTCTTTGAATAAGAAGGAGGGCCATCACTTTTCCTGGAATGACCGGTCAATTTGTTGAATTTTCCAAGACCATGAAATCGTGTTGGGTCACCCTCTGCGGGAGTATAACCTTTCCCTTTTTTTGTTAGAACGTGAACAAGTTTTGGTCCTTTGATCCTCTTTATCCTCGAGAAGATATCCAAAAGGTCAGTGATATTGTGTCCGTTAACTGGTCCGAAGTATTCAAAGCCAAGTTCTTCAAAAAGCATTGTGGGAACAACAAGATTCTTCATCCCATCACCAATTTTGTGTGCAAGTTTCTTTACCTTCTCATCGACGAGAGAATTGGGGATTTTGTTAATGAGTTCCCATACATCTGTTCTTAATTTGTGATAAATTGGCATTGATGATATTCTGTTTAAGTACCTTCTGTATGCCCCCACATTTTTATCAATGGACATCTTGTTGTCATTCAGTACGATGAGAAAATCCTTTTTTAGATGACCGGCATTATTGAGTCCCTCAAGTGCAATTCCTCCAGTGAGGGCACCATCTCCGATAACAGCGATAACATGAAAATGTTTTCCCCTTATTTCCCGTGCCGCTACGATTCCGAGTGCTGATGAAATTGATGTGCTTGCATGCCCCGTTCCAAAGGTATCATATTCGCTTTCCTCCCTTTTGGGAAAACCACTAATTCCTCCATACTGTCTGAGTGTATCAAAATTTTCGAGTCTTCCGGTGAGCAATTTATGGGCATATGCTTGATGACCTACATCCCAGATTATTTTGTCGTGAGGTGCGTCAAAGATATAGTGCAGGGCAATGGTGAGCTCGATAACGCCAAGACTTGGTGCGAGGTGGCCTCCCGTTGTTGATACAATATCAATGATTTTCTCCCTGATTTCTTTCGCAAGGTTCGGTAACGACTGTACATCGAGTTTTTTCAGGTCTTTTGGAGAGGATATGGTGTTTAAGTACTGCATGGGAGTTTAATGTATTCTGTTAACAATGAATTCAGCTATATGCTCCAGCTCTTCGGTATCCCTGAATTTCAATTTTTCCTTGAAAATTTTCTTGCTCTTGGATAGGAGCTGCTGTGCTTTTTGTATTGAATTTTCCAGTCCGTAGAATGATGGGTATGTTAGTTTCTTTTGCACTTCATCCTTTTGTGTTGTTTTACCGAGAGTTTCTTTTGAGCTTTTTACATCCAGAATGTCATCAACAATTTGAAATGCCAGTCCGAGTATATCACCTATCTGTTTACAGGCTTTAACTTCATCTTTGTATGCCTTTGCAAGGATTGCGCCGATTACCATACATGCTGAGATGAATTTGCCTGTCTTGTGGGTATGAATATACTTAAGAAGTTGCTCGTCCTGAGAATCAGAATTGGAGACAATGTCCATAACCTGTCCTCCGATTATTCCATCTATTCCAACAGCCTCAGAAAGTGTTTTGTTAATGAGAACCAGATTTTCAGGAGAGGTTTTTGTTTTCTGAAGAACCTCAAATGCTTTTGCGAAGAGCGCATCACCTGCAAGTATGGAAATCGATTCACCAAAAGTTTTGTGACACGTTGGTTTTCCGCGTCTAAAATCATCATTGTCCATTGCCGGCAGGTCATCGTGGATGAGAGAATATGTATGAATCATCTCAACTGCACATGCTGCAGGAAGGATTGATCCAATTTTTGTTCCCCCGGTGGTTCTGTATGTTGAAAGAATCAGGATGGGTCTCAGTCTTTTTCCACCTGCAAAGATGCTGTATCTCATTGCTTTTACAATAATTTCAGGACTGGAATCTTCGGGGAGAAATTTATTGAGAGCTTTATCTATTATCTTTTTCTGGCACACAAGGAAGTCTTCGATATCCATTATTTGTCAAATTGAAAATCGGAGAGCGAGAAGGTTCCATCAGAATTTTTAATGTGTTGTTTGTTATTGTTTTAAGCTGTTTTATGTTTTTCCGTGCAGGCTTTTGCTGTCCTGATACCCTCCTCAAAAAGGCTGATTGCATCTTCGAGCGAGACATTGCCTTTTTCAAGTGATGAAACGATTTCTTCAAGACGCTTGAGTGATGTTTCAAACGTTGTCTTATTTTCTTTCATTATTATCTAATAGCAAATATTTTTCGGTATGTCAAGAAAATTAAGAGGCTTCTGGTACATCCATCGATTCGGGGCATTTAGCAAATAGCTTTACAGTACTTGTCATTCTGGGCATAAAGGTCATGAAATGTTGTTATTTTTTAAAAAACAATACCATTTTAAAT
>CBDUQV010000167.1:0-4835 GCA_965369615.1 uncultured bacterium
TTCTTGAATAAATGCATTACTGGTTAATACACAATTGACTTCGGAATTTGAGTCCACTCCTTCCTCTGCAAGTATTCGCTCTCCAAGTTTCGTAAGATCAGAGAAGGCTATACTTACTTCCGTCAGGTTCTTACAATGTATCATCTTACGGGTATTCAATGCGCAGGTGATGCATTCCAACAAGAATAGGCAAAAAACTCTCGCCGATCTTTTTTAAATCAACGAGCGTTAGCTGCGAATCGTTGAGCTGGCCATCCTGGAAACGCTCCTTTATTATCTCATTAATGAGTGATCTCAGTTTCTTTGCATTTGGCTCTTCAAGGCTCCGAGAAGCAGCCTCAACAGAATCCGCAATCATCACAATGCCCGACACCTTCGACGTAGGCAGCGGACCAGGATATCTGAATTGGCTTTCATCAATTTTCTCTTCTGACTTCTGTTTTTTTGCCTTCTCATAAAAAGGAACGATAAGTGAAGTGCCATGGTGTTCCCTGATTATTTTTACCATATCATTTGGTAAATACGCCTTTCGTGCGATATCGAAGCCTTCCTTAACATGCGACACTAAAATAATGCAGCTAAGCTGCGGAGTTAATTTCGCATGGGGATTTTTGATGCCCATCTGATTTTCTATGAAGTACTCTGGTTTCTCCATCTTTCCAATATCATGATAGTACGATGCAACTCTTGCCAGGGTTAAATTAGCTCCAATTGCTTCAGCTGCAGCTTCCGCAAGACTCCCCACAATGATACTGTGATTATACGTCCCGGGAGCTGAAACAGAAATCTTCTTGAGAAGAGGACGATTAAGGTCTGACCACTCAAAGAGCGTTATATTTGATGTGGTCTCAGTAACCCGCTCAAAAAGAGGAAGCAGCACAGTCACGAGAGAAACCGATGCCACAGCATTGATGAATCCAAAAGCTGTTCCCATAAGAATAGTGGACATTGAAGCTCGGCTGAACGATTCTATGCCAAACATGAGAAAAACACTTGAAGCGGAGAGAATGAGCAATGTTTTGTAAAGCTGAGATCTTCGCTTTAATCCCCTAACACTGTAAATCCCCGAAATACCGCTGAGCATTAAGAAGATAAATATCGGAAAGCGCATCCCGGCAAATAGTGCAATTATGCTCGCCAGGATAAATGAAAAAATCATACCAAAGCTCCCACCAAAGAGCATCGCACTCGTTATGGCAATAAAAGATACCGGGATGAGAAAAAGATACACAGACTCTAAATTGAAAAGAAGCGAACTCACATAGGCGAATATGATGAGAACAACTTCAAAAACAAGCAGTTTCTCGCTTTCCCTCCACAAAATATTCCTGAACTTGTATACGTAATAATAGAAGAAAAACAGTAAAAGAACAAGGAGAATATTTAATCCCATCCTGAATAGTAAATCATCAACAATATTCTTCTCATCTCCTTCAATTATATTCAGTGAATTGAGCTTGAGCTCAATTTCCCTGGTTATCTGATCATGAGCCCTTACTATCATTTCGCCTTTCAGAACGAGTCCCTTTGTTTCAGCAACCGAACCACTCGCTTCTCTCCTTCGCTTCTCTGTCTCTTCAACATTAACCCGGAGATTTGGTGAATAGAAAAGGTTTGCAAGATCATCCATTGCCTTTATGAACGCTTCATCACTTTTTATATTGGAATAAGCATCCTTTTTAACAGATTCTTTTGCTTCATAAAGGCTATAAAAATCCTTGAGTGCGTATATATTCTCGCCATTCGCTCTTCTTACCATTACTCTTTTTTCTTTCATAAAGGGAATGCCATTCTTTTTGTAAATAATTCCACGCTCAAGTGGAATGAAGAGTATCTCCTTAATTTTCTCCGATTTCTTCCGGATATCTGATCTTGAAAGGTATACAACAGTATTTTTCAAAATAGGATAACCGCTATCCACCAGGATTTTTAGTTTCTTATCAAACGCTTTTTCTTTCGATTCATAGAGTACCATGAAGAAACCGTCAATTTTGCCAAACTCTTCCTGGGTTTTCTCTTCATCGTAATCAAGAACTGGTAAAACACCCTCAATTGCTCTCCGCCGTTCTTTTTTTATTACTTCCGGATCTTTCTTAACCTCAAAAGTAAACGGTGCTACGATATCCTCAGGAGCAATGTCCCCTTTCCGCAAAGGAGTAAAAACCTTACCAGGTTTCGGAAAAAGAATATTAAGAAGAATAAGTATAATGACAACCCTGATAAATATCGCAATCCTTCTATTTATAAGCCTTCTGAGGATAAGCCTGAAATTACTTTTTCGTTTCATTTGAATATCTTTCGTATGCTTCTACAATTTTCTGTATCAGTTTTCTGCGTACTACATCTTCTCTGGTAAGATAAATAAATTTTACAGAATGAACATTCTCAATAATTTCCTGTATCTTCACCAATCCTGATCCCTTCTCATTTGGTAAATCAATCTGAGTAATATCACCCGTAACAACGGCTTGAGAGCCATTCCCCAGACGTGTAAGAAACATCTTCATCTGAACACCCGTTGTATTTTGCGCTTCATCGAGTATAACAAATGCATCATTGAGCGTACGTCCCCTCATAAAAGCAAGAGGAGCAACTTCAACCATTTGTGTATCATACAGTTTCGTTAAACGGTCTCTTGACACCATATCAATTAACGAATCATAGAGAGGTCGTAAGTACGGCGCAATCTTTTCCATGAAATCACCGGGGAGAAATCCCAGGCTCTCGCCCGCCTCAACTGCTGGTCTGACAAGAATAATTCTCTCATATTTTCCTGATAGAAGGCTTTGAATCGCTCTTCCTACAGCAAGATACGTCTTTCCTGTACCTGAAGGACCTATACAGATTACGATATCATTTTTCTCCATAGCTTCGAGATACCGTATCTGTCCGTCTGTTCTGGGACGAATCACCTTTTTAGGTGTCTTGATAACAAGGGTTTCCTCTTTCTTTTTCGTTCCCTCGCTGGCTTCGAATGCTGCATCAATTGCCGCTTCATCAATCATTTTACCTGCTCTTGCTTCATCCATTATTGCTTGAAGACCCTTCTCAAACGTTTGGATTTCTTTACTCTTTCCGATAAGAATAAGCTTCTCACCACGCACAATAATCTTCCCGGAGAATATGCTCTGCATAATTCGAAGATTCCTATCATTTTCTCCCAAAAAGTTTATGAGAGGAAAATCTTCAAGAATATAAGCTTTCTCAGCCAATTGGGATATTGTGCTTGATTGGTATTATAATATTGTTCTGTATTCTCAAATAAACAACAGCCCATAGCACATACTATGGACACACAACAGGGCACAAAATATTGGAGCAGCCAACACTGAATACGGGGTGGCTGCTCCAGTTTACAAACAGGAAATTAGGGTCTTGGGATAACTAATTTCCACCCAGGATAAATTAAATCCGGGTTCTTAATAAGATTTTTATTTGCCTTATAGATTCTTGGCCACTTCGCATAGTTACCATGCCCATATACTTCTTGATACTCTGCAAGTTTCGAAAGCCAATCGCCTTCCCTAACCATGTAGTAATCACGTTCTTCGGTCTTGTATGTTGCAATTTCTGCTTCAAGCTCGGCAATTCTCTTATCAAGCTCGGCAACCTTCTCTTCCAAAGGTCCAAGCTCAACCTTCAGTTCTTTTGCTTTCTCACCATATTCCTCAGCACATGCTCTGTATTCCTTAATCAACATTTGTGCTTCTTCCTCAGAAATTTTCTCTTCAGCCAAAGCAAAAGAGGAAAAACTCATGAGGAGAATGGAGAAAAGCAAAACCATAAGCAAGTTTCTTTTCATTTCAAATCCACTCCTTTCATGGGAAGATTACTACTTTCCTTTCAATGTTTCGAGTTGTTTCTCCAAGTTTACAATCTTTGCTTCCTTGGAACTAATCTCCTCTTTCAATTGTTCGATTTTCTTTTCAAGATCCTTAAATTCCATTTTCGCTGATTCGCAAGCCTGTTTTGCTTCCTCTAATTCGGCCAATGTTCCTTTCGAAGCGTATTTTGGTCCACATCCGATTGTTCCCATAAGTGCAATAACGAACGAAAGCAAGAACAAAATAGTAACGAATTTCTTCATCACAAACACCTCCTTCCTCATTTTTTCAGGACTATAGCAAAGAGCAATTTGTTTGTCAAGTAAAATCTGATAATTTTCTTAAAAAAGATATTTTTCACTTGACATTACCAGTCAAATGTGCAAAAATGAACGAAAACAATGCTAACGTGGAGGTAAAATTGGCTGAGAATTATGAGGGATTACCGCCTGAGATAGAAAAACTGAGTGAAAGACTTGCGAAAGACCCCAAATCACTTGTTTTTTCACCTTTAGCCAACGCATATAGAAAGAATAGCATGGTGGATGAAGCCATTGAAATTCTTCAGAAAGGTTTGGAAATACACCCAAATTACGCAAGTGCAAGAATAGTTCTTGGTAAGTGTTATGCAGACAAGAGAATGTATGAGCTTGCCAAAGAGGAATTCAAGAAGGCACTTGAGAGTGACCCTCAGAACATTGTTGTTCTTGAAAGTATCGGCGAGGTATACAAAACCCTGAATCAGCACGAAAAAGCGTGCGAAACCTTCAAGAAACTACTCGACCTTGATCCACTCAATGAACGCTTTGAGAAGGAAGTGGAATCTCTCAAAAATCTTTCGGGAGAAATTTCCCCTCAATCAGATGAATTTGCTTCATTTCAGACGATTCCAGGCAAATCTGCCAAAAAAGAAGTCCCCCAGGAAGAGGAGCCTGAAGCCAATTCTAATGCTCCAGCATTGTCGGAAATATTCCAAACAGTTCCAGAATCAACGGAAACCAAAGAAACAAC
>CBDUQV010000168.1:0-4799 GCA_965369615.1 uncultured bacterium
ACCCCTTATGCTCCTTTGAGAAGAAGAAATAAACCAAAGTTGTTATTACTCCAATAATCATTATTAAACTGCTGACAGAAAGAATCACATAGAGTGTACTCCGCGTTTGTTCAAAGATATTCGCCTGAAAGGAAGGAGAAATAGACATTCCCGCATATGATCCAACAACGAACGAGATGGGAATACGAATTAACCAGGAATATCGCCTTGTAAATACAGAAAGCATAAGTAACCCTATCAATGTAGGAATGAGGATTGCAAGGAAAGGCACTATATTGAACTGACCTTCAACAATATAGGTCCTTGTAATGAATAACGGGTTAAAAACCCTTCTGATGAATGCATTCTGATAAACAACGCTGATGCTGTACCCCATAGAAACACCAACAAAAAGATATTCGGCAAACTTGTAGAAGACGTTATCCCGGTAAAGAAACGAGTATATGGAAAGTGTAAGGATTGCTGCAACCCACACAAGGATATTCTTTGATGGATCACCCTTAATGAACATTATCACAAAGATAATCAGGAGAATTACAGAACCGATGATAAGACCTTTTCTCTCTCTCATAATCTATGTCTTTGCTATTCTCTTTTTTCTATGGCTCTTGGTCGCGAAAAATGCGATATTGCCGACGATGATCAAAGCGAGCATTACCAGATGAGCAATGGACTGCGCATCCATGCCAATAGTAGCAGTTTCTCGAGCTTTTGTGTATCCTTTTCTACCTATCAATTTTTCGTATTCTGCAGCACCCTTTAACCCGCCAAGCATGCCAACAAACTGTCCCGTATCAAGGTATGGATAATACTGCGCTGCACTGACAGCAGTGACTCCAACCCCGAGGCGCTGACCGTAGCGGGTTACTGCATAAATAACCCACGTAATGGGAACGCTCGAACCTGCCAGATCAATCACCAGGGCAATATCGTCATAGTTACGAACATGTTTCAGCATCGGCAAACTGTCAAGGGAAATACCATATGCATCGGTAGGAAAAACCATCCTGATATCCTCACCCAAACCCATCACAACAGCCTGGATACCCGGCTGGTAACCAAGGAAAACGTAGTCCACCCCGCTTACAGCATCAGGGAATTCAGGCAAAACATAGTTAAGCCCTGCTTGCGCCATTCCCGCTCCCTCGGGATAGAGGGCAAGAATCATTACCCTTCTTTTTGTCGCCAGACAATGTCTCAGCATCGCATAATACATAGGGTCGAGCTCTGGAGCTGTAGAAGGCGCATAATCAGTGGAAATCAGCAATGGCGGACCCTCGGGCGAAATCGCTTCTACTGCATCAAAAACATCCTTCGCAGGTTTGGTAATGGTTAATGGTAACCGCAATGGTTTGAGGAATGGTATAAAAACAGCAAGAGCAATCAGCAGAAACACCCAGCGTCTGTCTAATTTTAATACCTTTTCCCAGAAACTCATCAATCCCCTCCTCCAAGATAGCCACGTTCAATTCCGAGAATAATCTTCAATGAAGTGGCAATCATTCCCAATCCAACCCCCATGAGGATACCTCTCTGAGCTGCCATATTTGGGTACTTGAGTATCCATTCTACAATATTGGTTAATTGGAAAAACTCCGGCAATCGCTTCGTCATGAGTTCACCTATCGGAACCCTTCCAAGCATTACCACAAAAGCCGTAACAAGCAGAAGCACAGCGGTTAGACTCCGCGCCTTAAATGCCCTGAACGCTGCTGAGGCAATAAAGAATGCAAGAAGCGAGAACATCGTAGCACCCATGGGAATCTGAATATAAGTATAGATCACCATAAGGAATGTTCCCTCTTTAATCTGGAAACCAAACCGTTCAATAAACCATGCAGTTAATCTTGTCGTTTGGTATGCGCCTCCCAGCACTCCAATAATAGCAGTTAAAGCAAGAGAGATAAGCGTGACATAACTGAAACCCCAACCCGGTTTCCTTCCCTTTATCTTGCTTCTATGAACCCGAATAAGACTGCTTATAGCGAGTACATAAAAGAAGATACCAACAATGATGAGGGCATTGAGCATATGCTTGTAGAATTCCATTGAGTAACGGTGCGGTATGTAGAATTGTATTATCATAATGATTCCAAACACTAATGCAATCGTAAGGGGTATTTTTCTTCTCATCGTTTTTAAACGTTAAGCAATCCCTGTACAAATTGGATTATTCTCGTTAAGAACACATTCGGTGCATCGCCCGTAAGCGAAAATACCGTATTAACAATGGCTAACAGAAACACTATAACGACCATACCGATGATGATTGCTTTCCCCATATCCTGCGCTTTCAAACTGCCAACAAGAACTGGCGTCCTCGAAAGATAAGCACTCGCTGCATAAAGCTCTTCCCCGATAATCGTATAATCACAGGCAGTTACAAAAAACGGAAGTTGCGCAACTGCATCGGTCCCCGCAATCTGTATTGCCCCGGTCATATTCCCCGTCTCGGCAAGAATGAGAGACTCTGCCCAGAACATGCCCAGAAAGAGGTTTGTTGCTGGTTTCTCCCTTACCATAATTCCATCCACTGCTGCCGCAAACCCAAATTGGCTGTCCGTCAGGAAGAAAACCATATCCTCGCTAAAAGCATCGGGTCTCCCTGCCTCAAGAAATGATTCCTTCACAACCTGCCTCGCAACAGTCATAACGATCGGGTCTCTGTTGGGAACGATGATCGTACTTTCATACTCCGCCACTTTCTTTGCAACAGGTCCGAGTATATTGATGGCAGCAATTGTTGCCACATCACTCATCGAACTGAGACCGGGAACGTAAAGAATGGGTTTTCCCATCTCCGTTGCGCGACCAACCGCCTCATCAAGCGCATCAAGCCCTGCAATTCTTCGTATGAAAAGCGACTTTCCCTTTTTTGCTGTTGTGACAAAGAAGAGAAGGAACAATAAAAACAGACTGACGGCAACAAGCGCATTGGTCCTCCCCGTATGAAACCACTGGGGTTTCGATTCCGCACCCTCTGAAACCGCAGAAAATGGTGAGTATGTACCATTTTTTGCTTTCGCGCGGATTTTGAAATAAAAGGGAACCCCATCGTCTACCTGAGCCTTGAATTCTGAGGTTCCTTCCCCGACAAAACCCATCATTTGAAATTCGGATGCTTGTTCCTGGCTTCCAAACACTTCATATCCTGCGACAATTCCATCTTTATCCTCGGGTTCTGTCCAGCGAACTGTTATGAGTTTACCCTGGTCATTTGGAGTGTCCTGTGCTGTTATATCCGTTAGAGGTAAAATATCTGCAAGGGTATCGGGAATTAATGTGTCGGGAAAAAGCGAATCTACCACTTCCGTAGTAGTCTCTGTTGAATCCTGAGCAAAAATTAAGGAGGGAACGAAACAGGCAAGAAAGATAAGTAAAACTCTGAATATCCTATCTATCACAAACATCCTTTCTGCAATAATTCATTGATGTCTTATAGCAGAAATCAATTTATAAGTCAAGGGAAAAAAACAAATTCTAAAATTTTAGAAATTTTTAATTACACGTTAAGCAATCCCTGTACGAATTGGATTATTCTCGTTAAGAACGCATTCGGTGCATCGCCCGTAAGCGAAAATACCGTATTAACAATGGCTAACAGAAACACTATAACGACCATACCGATGATGATTGCTTTCCCCATATCCTGCGCTTTCAAACTGCCAACAAGAACTGGCGTCCTCGAAAGATAAGCACTCGCTGCATAAAGCTCTTCCCCGATAATCGTATAATCACAGGCAGTTACAAAAAACGGAAGTTGCGCAACTGCATCGGTCCCCGCAATCTGTATTGCCCCGGTCATATTCCCCGTCTCGGCAAGAATGAGAGACTCTGCCCAGAACATGCCCAGAAAGAGGTTTGTTGCTGGTTTCTCCCTTACCATAATTCCATCCACTGCTGCCGCAAACCCAAATTGGCTGTCCGTCAGGAAGAAAACCATATCCTCGCTAAAAGCATCGGGTCTCCCTGCCTCAAGAAATGATTCCTTCACAACCTGCCTCGCAACAGTCATAACGATCGGGTCTCTGTTGGGAACGATGATCGTACTTTCATACTCCGCCACTTTCTTTGCAACAGGTCCGAGTATATTGATGGCAGCAATTGTTGCCACATCACTCATCGAACTGAGACCGGGAACGTAAAGAATGGGTTTTCCCATCTCCGTTGCGCGACCAACCGCCTCATCAAGCGCATCAAGCCCTGCAATTCTTCGTATGAAAAGCGACTTTCCCTTTTTTGCTGTTGTGACAAAGAAGAGAAGGAACAATAAAAACAGACTGACGGCAACAAGCGCATTGATCCTCCCGGCATGAAACCACTGGGACCTTGACGCTACGCCCTCTGAAACATCGGAAAACAATGAATATGTACCATCTTTTGTCTTTACGCGAATTTTAAAGAAGTACATAATACCATCCACAGTTTGACACCTATACGCTACTGTTTCCTTTTCAACAAATCCAACCATCTGGTATCCCATCGCTGCATTTTCGCTCCTGAAAATTTCATATCCAGCAATCATTTCCGCAGAATCCTCGGGCGCCTGCCATTGAACAGTTACGTTCTGCCCGGCATCATTCGGCGTATCATGAACTTGAATATTCACCGGAGCTGAAATTTGGATAAGCGTATCAGAAACAAGCACGTTTACTGTCTCTTCAATAGTTTCCCCGGCAAAAATGAAAGCAAAGAATAAAACTGAAAACAAAAATGACATTCTTGTAACCTTCACCAAAGTTATTTCTTTTTTATGTATTTTCAATTTATCAGATATGGATGCAGGGACGAACCCGCCT
>CBDUQV010000169.1:0-4773 GCA_965369615.1 uncultured bacterium
GCCCTTGTATTACTCATAATGATTGCATCCTGTGTAAAGCGGCAGGAAATTCTTCTCTACGAGGAAAAGGGAGAGTCAATACCAGCTGTTGATTCGCTCTACGATTACTCCAAGAAGTTATATAAAAGCGCTCAGTATAAGGAAGCTATTCAGTCCTCAAAAGATATTATAGAAAAATATCCGACAAGCGAAAAGGTCGATGATGCCCTGTCTCTGCTCTTGCTATCGAAATACCGTTTGAAGGATTATAAGGGAATAATCAACTCAGTAGCAGGTAAAGAAAAACTCTATAAAGGAAGATCTGCAGAAGCTGATATTCTGTATATCACTGCTCAATCGCTCGAGAAGCTGGGCAAAAAAAATGATGCAGCCAAAACCTATTTCGATATCCTGAAGCTCCCTATCAAAACAAACCTCAAGGACAAATCAGAAGAAAACCTGGAAAAACTCATAGAGAAAGAACTTACTTTTAATGAAGTCAAGAAACTTGCCTCACGTTATGAAAAAACCTCGCTCGGTTGTTTTACGCTGTACTATGCTGCACGCAAAGGACTTTCACTGGGCAAAGAACAGGAAGCACGAAAAATATACAACCATATGAAGCGCCTGTATCCCAATAATAAACTAACCCTCGAAATAGCTGAGATGCTGAAAGGTGAAAAATTGGTAACCCTCAGGGGAGGAGCCATTGGCTTTCTCGCCCCCTTAACAGAAGAATACGGTATTTTTGGAAAAAGGGTGAAAAAGGGCTTTGAGTTAGCGCTCAAAGGCAAAAGCCTGAAAGTTATATCACGAGACACCAGGGGAAGCCCCATAAGTGCAATTCAGGAAATAATCAACCTGATAAAGAAAGAAAATGTCTTTGTGGTCATCGGTCCTATATTGAGTATGCCCATGATAGCTGCATCAGGAATTTCTAACCTTCTGAAAGTTCCCATTATTTCACCAACAGCAACGGAAGAAGATATTTCTTCAATTGGTCCGTATGTGTTCCAACTCAACGTGGGTCTCGGCGCACAGGCAAGAGAGATGGCTAAATACGTGACCGGTACTCTTGGTTTTTACAAAATTGCCATTTTCCATCCTGATGATGCATATGGAAACAGCCTTGCTGATATATTTGCAGAAGAAGTGTCAGGACTTGGTGCTCAGATCGTCGCCAGGCAGGATTATCCTGACGGGGCAACAGACTTCAAACATCAGATGAAATTCATAAAAGACCAAAAACCGGAAGCGATCTACATACCCTGCTATCCAAACGAAGCCGTTATGATTGCACCACAATTGAAGTACTATAAAATCAGGGCAAAAATTCTGGGAGCTGATGGATGGCATGACGAGAAGGTTCCTATACAGGGCGAAGAATATGTGGAAGGTGCAATTTTTACCAGTAATCCTTCCGTTGTTTACAAAAACTCTGATGTATATCGGGATTTCAGGAAACGGTATGTAGCAGAATATGGAGCAGAACCATCTCGCGAATCTGCCCTTGGCTATGATACGGGTGTGTTACTCCTGAAAGCAATATCAACAGGAGCACAGGATACAAAGTCTCTGGCTCATGCCTTAAGGGAAATGGAGCCGTATGCAGGAGCATCCGGTGTGGTTAACGCTCGCGGTATTTTTGAAGGGACGGTACCCTTCTATACCATAAAAAATGGTGATATTATACCCTTGAGGTAATCAAGCCACAGAGGGAAAGCGGGATTTTACAAGGAGAAATTATGGGCAAAAAGAAAAAGAAGAAGAAAATCGAAGAAGCAAAAAAAGTGTCCAAAAAACCTCAGCCTGATGAAGTGCTGAGTTTCGGGAAGAAAAACTACTTTCTCTTTGCTGCAGCTATCCTCATCATTGCCGTCGGTTACCTAACATTGTCAAAAGGCTCAATGACCTTGGCTCCTATCCTTCTCGTTCTCGGTTATGTCATCCTGATCCCTATTGCAATAATAATCAAGTAAACTAACTGGCTTTAGAAATTAATTTTTCTCTTTTTTGTGCATTTTTTCCTTGACAACATTTCAATATTTTTATATGTTAAACCAACTTTGCTCTCTTGCATATAAGAGAGAAGAAAGGAGGTTGATACTATGAAATTAGTTCCGAAAGTCGACCTTGAAAAGTGCATCGGCGATGCAGTTTGTGAGGCAATGTGTCCTGATGTCTTTGAAATGAGGGATGACGATAAGGCATACGTGATAAATGCCGATGGCTGCGGAGAGCTATGTGACTGCGAAGAGGCAGCAGATGCTTGTCCAACAGAGGCTATAATCCTTGAAGAAGTAGAAGAAGAAGAATAAAATATTAAGCTATTCCTTTTCACATCCTCCAGGTTCCTCACTATTTCGGAATCTGGAGGATTAAGATTCAAGAAAAAACTTGACAAGCCTCAAACGACGTGATAGGAGTATTTTAGTATAATAGGTGATGGTAAAATTTGATAGGGGTTTATTCAAGAAAAATAAGCGGAAACCGTACACTAAACCTCTGTGGTGGCTTGTTTTACTTTTATTTATTGTGCTTTTTCTTATTCGGTTTCTTCATAATTATGTAAGGAAATGACATGTCTTACAGAATCCTAAGCGGTTTCAGGCCAACAGGGAAAATTCATCTTGGAAATATCTTTGGTGCCCTACAAAATTGGAAGAAACTGCAAGAAGATAACCAATGCTTCTTTGAAATAGCAGATTATCACGCTCTCACTACAAACTACGACAAAACGGAAAATCTGAAAGATGATATCCTGAACATTGCAACCGACTGGCTTGCCTTTGGTCTTGATCCCGAAAAGGCTGTTATCTTTGTTCAATCTGATGTAAGAAACCATGTTGAATTATTTACTCTACTTTCAATGATTACACCTCTTCCCTTGTTAGAAAGAAATCCTACCTTGAAAGAACAACTCAAAGATCTCAACATAAGAACAATACACTACGGACATTTAGGCTATCCAGTTCTTCAGGCAGCTGATATTCTTATCTATAGGTCAACAGCAGTTCCGGTCGGCGAAGATCAACTGCCGCATATCGAACTAACAAGGGAAATAGCGAGACGTTTCAATAAACTCTATGGAGAGACATTTCCAGAGCCAAAGGCATTGTTAACAAGCTTTCCAAGAGTCCCGGGACCTGATGGCAAAAGAATGTCAAAATCATTGGATAATACCATTCTGCTCAATGAAAAACCTGAAGACATACAAAAAAAAGTAAAACAAGCGTTTACAGACCCACAGAAAATCCGCAAAAATGATAAAGGTCATCCAGAAAAGTGTGTGGTTTTTTCATACCACAAAATATTTAATCCTGAGAATGTCGAGCAAAAAGAAACAGAATGCAAGGAAGGTACTATTGGTTGTGTTGATTGCAAAGCAGAATGCTCTTCAATAATGGTTGCATATCTTGAACCTTATAGAAAAAAAAGAGAGGCATTACAGAAAAATGAAAGTTTTGTCAGGGACGTGCTGAGAGAAGGCGCGCAAAAAGCAAGGAAAGAAGCAAATAAGACAATGGAGCAAATTCGAAACCATATGAAGTTATGGGTTTGATAACTAAAAGGAGGTGTTGTAATGATTAAACTACGATTCAGTTTCATGGATGTTTTCTCCGCAGCCAGGCTTGGACTCAATGGCAAAAAAATTCAGATCGGAACAATTGGAATATTTCTTAGTGCTTTTACGTACAGCTTGCTAACATATTGTGCACTTCTTGCAAGCAAATGGGCATGGCTTGACATCTGGAGAACATTCAGGTACATACCTATCCCTTACCCACTCAACGTTATTCATTTCAGTGTTTGGGGATGGATTATCTGGATTATCGGAATCCTCATCAGCTTCTTCTTCATTACCATAACAATGACTGCAATTTCAAAAACAACATACGAGCAATTGAAGGGTGATGAATTCTATGAAGTACGGGAAGCATTCAAATTTGGATTCAAGTACTGGAAAGGCTCCTTTCTTGCTCCAATAACGCTTCTCTTGTTCATCGCAGCGCTTGTTATTGCGGGAATTGTATTTGGATTGATCGGAAGAATTCCGCATTCAGGTCAAGTTATCATACTGGCTTTTTTACCGTTCTTTTTCGCCGGTGCTCTCTTTGTGGTCTATCTTGCTGTCGTCTTCATCGTTTCACTCGTTATCTCTCCTGCAGTCGTGGCGACCACAAAGAGTGATACCTTCGATACGCTCTTTGAGAACTTCAGTGTCATAAACAGCCAGACATGGCGTTTTATCCTCTGGGAAGCTATCCTGAAAGCAACAACATGTATTGGAATATTTATCTTCGGCGGCTTTCTGAAAAAGTCGCTGACGGTAATGCACGAGGTTATTGCCGTTCTGCAGGGACCGCGCGTGTGGCTGGAGGTAATGTGGGGCAATGGACGATGGTATCTTTCTCATCTTCCTGCACTTCCTGTCGCCCAGGTTGACGATTTCTTTTCGCGTTATCTCCCTGTTTTTATGCAACAGCAGAATTTTGCAACCGGTGACGTAGCCACAACTATTGGAGGTTTCTTCCTCGGGCTGTTCTTCTATCTGCTTGCCTTTGTCGTTCTCGGATTTGGACTCTCAATGTGGTCAGCAGGACAGACACTTATCTACATTGTTCTTGTTAAAATGAAGGACGAAAAGAACCTGCTTGAACAGAAAGAAGAGCTTTTTGAAGAAGAATTCAACGAAGATGCTGATGTTACGGTAGAGAAACCAGCTGATATAGAGGAGAAAAAGAAAGAGAAAGAGGAAGAAAAAGAGAAGAAGTAAACAGTAGAAACAAAAGA
>CBDUQV010000170.1:0-4746 GCA_965369615.1 uncultured bacterium
GAGAGAATTGGAAAAACAAATGATAATCTTGAGACATACTTTTTAATCAATAAAGCGATTGTTGATAATGAACAGTTCAGGCGTCTCTACATAATGAGCAAAGCAAGTAAAGAAAAATAGTCCCCATCGTCTAACCGGTTAGGATACCACTCTTTCAAGGTGGTGAAACGGGTTCAAATCCCGTTGGGGACATTATAAATAACCCAGAAACCACAGAAAAATAACAGATTCGAAACGCGCTGTTTGCTCTGTGGTTTATAATTTCAAAACATGAAAATATTAAAAGTAAAAATAGAAGTACTCCTCAAAAACAAACAAATCAGGGAACTTCAGGAAATACTCGAAACCTTTGAGTCTGTTGAAATTGCAGAACTTCTGCGTTCAATGACTCTTCCCCAAAAACTTTCAATATTTTCCATTCTTGAAATTGATTTACTGGCAAGAGTATTTGAGGAATTTGAATCTGATGAACAAATACAGATCATAGAGAGCATTGACAAAGCAAGGAAAGCAGAGCTACTCGACGAGCTTCATCCGGATGATAGAGTTGACTTCCTTCAGGAAATTCCCCTTGACCTCAAAGAACAGCTTCTCTCCATAATGGCACAGAAGGAGGCACGTGAAACACGTGAACTACTGATCTATCCGGAACAAACAGCTGGCGGTTTGATGACCACCAAGTTTATCAAAGTCAGAAAAGACCTTACGGTGCGCCAGGTAGTTAACAAAATAAAAAAAGCTGCGAAGGATGTGGAGACACTTTCGCATATCTATGTTGTTGATGAAAACGATGTTCTTGTTGGGCTGGTTACCTTACAGGACCTTGTGCTTTCGAATATGAGAAAAAAGGTGAAAAGTATCATGCAGCAGCATCCTGTTTCTGTCTACACGCTGCTTGACCAGGAAACGGTCGCACATGAAGTAGCAAAGTACGATATTAATACACTACCTGTCGTTGATGAGAGAGGCACAATTAAGGGAATAATAACCGTCGACGATGTTATCGATGTAATTAACGAGGAGACAACAGAGGATATGCTGAAATTTGGCGCTGCAGGAGAACTCAGCTCAACTTACCTCAAACAAAATCCTTTCTTGCTTGCGCGCGCACGCATTCTTTGGCTTGCTATTCTTGCCCTTGTTGGAATCGTTTCAGGTTTTATTATTTCAAAAAATTCACTGATTCTGAGCGAGGTAATTGCTCTCGCCGTTTTTATACCACTCCTCAACGGTTCTGCTGGTAATGCAGGAACTCAGGCGGTGGCAGTTATGATTCAGGCGCTCGCACATGGTGAAGTAAAATTCAAGGATTTCTGGAAATCGGTCCACAAAGAACTCCTGACAGGAATTATTCTTGGGTTTATCCTTGGCATGCTCGGTCTTGCCAGGGCTATTCTCTTTCAGAAAAGTCCACTCATTGGCATAACGGTCGGGTTAACACTTATTATCAATACAGCTATAGCAACATCACTCGGCGCTGTTCTTCCTCTTGTCGTTAAGCGAATGAATTTTGATCCTGCAGTAATATCCGGTCCATTGATCACATCCATCATGGATGTAACCTCGCTCTTAATTTACTTTGCTCTCGTCAAGGTGATAATTCTCTGATTCATTCATCCACCACTAAAGATTTTAGAACCTTCATCCTCTTTATAAATGTATACTGACCAATGGATATGAGTGTAAGAACTGTTTATTAATTTGGACGGTAGCAGCACACCGAAGTGTTTTACGATTATAACTCCCGAAATGTTGTTATTTAAAATAAAAGAACCGCGACACTGCGGTAATTAGAAATGGTAGTACCGTTTGTAGAACTCCTTGAATTCTTTCCTTCCTTCTTTGATCTTTTTCCACCACTCTTCATTTTCTATATACCACGTAATCGTGGATTGAAGACCATCCAAAAATTCGGTCTCTGCTTCCCAGTGAAGAATATTTTTCGCTTTTTCAGTTGCTGAAATGTGTCTTTGCACGTGACCTGATCTGTCCCGTATGAATTTGATCAGTGAATTGTCTTTGCCCAACTTGTTCAGGATCGTATCGGTAATAGTCAACACATCTGTATCCTTACCACTCCCAATATTAATGACTTCTCCCCTAATCGTATTGATATCAACATCAAGCAATTTCTCAAGTGCTTTTACACAGTCCTTGACGTAAACCCAATCCCTTGTGTTCTTTCCTGTTCCATACACCGGTAATGGTTTATTCTCAAGAGCATTCGTAATAAAAAGAGGAATGAGTTTTTCCGGAAATTGATTGGGTCCATAGTTGTTAAATGGCCTGATAATTACAGCAGGAATATCATATGTGTAGAAGTACGAATACACAAGCCTGTCAGCACCAGCCTTGGCTGCTGCATACGGACTTTGTGGTTTTAATGGATGGTCCTCATCCATGGGCACCTTTTCTGCAGTTCCGTATACTTCACTCGTCGAGATATGAATAAACCTTTCAACATGAGTTCCTCTCAGGGCTTCAAGCAACACCTGTGTTCCTTTGATGTCTGTTGAAATAAATGCGTCTGAATTATCAATGGACCTATCAACATGCGTTTCAGCAGCGAAGTGAATGACCTTATCAACATTTCTCATAAGATTTCCTACCAACTTCTCATCCCTTATGTCTCCATGAAAAAAACAGAAATTATCATGTCCCCACATCCATTTTTCAAAATTGTCAATATTTCCTGCATACGTAAGAGCCTCAAGAACAAGGATACTGACATCCTTTCTGTTTTCAAGAATATGGCGCACAAAGTTGCTGCCAATAAAACCTGCTCCCCCCGTCACAAGAAGCTTCATTATCTCTCCTTTTAATTGCAACAGATTAACATACTCAATGAGTCACTGAGATTTTGATCTCGGTCATTTCTACAAAAGGATTATCCATCTTTTCTTGCCCAATCATAGGGGATGTTATTGTCATGTGCATCTATACGATATTCATCAGGAGAATCATGTACATACTTTTCTGTAGGGACATTAACAACAATTGCTTCTTCATCACTTATACACTTAAATCCATGATATACCAACGGAGGGATATGAACCAAAATAGGATTATGTATGCCGGCAATTAGCTCATTCACCTCTCCCTCTGTTGGCGAATCCTTTCTTGCATCATACAATACAATTTTCATCATTCCCTTTACAACACACATGTTATCGGCTTGCACTTTATGATAATGCCATCCTTTAACAACTCCTGGATATGCAGTTGTAACATAAACCTGACCAAATTTCTCAAACATTTCATCATCATTTCTCAGGATTTCCATCAATCTTCCTCTTTCATCAGGGATAATCCTTAAATTCTTCATGCGCACTCCATCAATCATTGCTTTTCCTCCTCAACATCATACTTCATTATATGAAATAGTGGATTTCAGTTTATTCTTCCTGTATAATCTTAAGTTTAACTTTGGCATTTTCTATATTTCTGTTGCACCGCTCCCTGTAATCAAGAGCTTCTTTGCAGTTCACAAAATCTTCATTATTCAATAACCGTAATACCTCTTCCCATTTCTTAATCGCTTCCTCAAACTTATCCTCACAATAAAGATTAACACCCCTTGTGTAAGGACCGTTGATAATTTCATTGAGCATTTTCCTAAGTTCCTCAGGGCTTTTTGTAATCTTCTCAGGTTGTGGCTCAATAGGTTTTTCCGGTACTTTCTCTTCAGGTTTTTCCTCCGGCTTTTCCTCCGGTTTTACGACAATCTCTTTAATCGGTTTTTTGATTTTCCTTTTCTTGATTGGAGCATAGTAAAGTACAATACCGAATGCTGAGTTATTTCTCCGAGCAAGATACAATTCCAAACCAAGCAGAAAGGTAGTGCTTACTCTGATTCGCGGTTCAAACAGCAATTCGTATCCATTTTTGGAGTTGTAACGAATCTCAGTTGTTATTTCAGAATCCCTGTCTGGTTTGTAGCGGATGCCAAGACCTGCTATCTTCTTTATCCTGTTATCCTTGACATCAATGAACCCCAAAGAGAGATACAGATAATCCGTTCTTGAAAGGAAACCTTTTGCTTTTGCACTTACCCTTCCATATTTCTCGAAAATGGCAACTTCCCCATCGAGCATCAGGGGAATTCGGGGCGTACATATAGAGCGCCCTCCGCTAAGAATGACACCTGATGCATTTTTGGAATAGTCCATTTCAATACCCAGGCTAAACTTTCCCTTTTCGGTCATCGCGCCTTTAAGTACAAATTGGCTTATCGATGGTTGCTGCAGAAATCCATATCCAATTCCAATAGTGTATTTCGGCAAATGCACATTTGCTTCCATGTCCATTCTGTGCTTTATCTCATATCCATTATATTCAAACCTGTCAGAATCCATTGACTTTGCTATATTATTGTAACCTGCCCATCCATCAATGCTCACAGAAGAAGCAAAACAGGGGATTATCACGAGAATAAAATAAATAAAACTGACAACTACCAGCTTCTGTCCTTTTGTTGTTTTCATAAGCACCATTCAATATAACAAAATCATATCGTTTTGTCAAGACAAACAAATTGGTTATTTGTGCCGCAATCACATCTGTCGTGAAATCATTCATTCTTGACATATCAACTCAATTGTGATATAAAAGGTGTTGTTTAGGATACCCATGAAATACTTATATGCTATGAAAGCAATATGAGGAGGAATTATGGATTACTTTTTAAGTGAAGAACAAAAGATGATTCTCAAGCAAAAATTGCAATCCAATCATACGTAGATAATC